>JANWVL010000032.1 GCA_025056655.1 Candidatus Methylacidiphilales bacterium | reverse complement strand
CGCAATCGGCGAGGCATTCGACGAATTCGACGGAGTAGTTGTGGTCTGGGGTGATGGCGAGGCCGTGGGAGTCAGAAGGCTGTGTGTTGAGACGTTTGCAAAGGTGGTGGTAAAGGCTGTAGGAGCCGGCGAGTGCGCAGGAGAGGGTGCGGCAGATTTTGATTTGGATTTTGCCTGCGGGGTGTTGGCGGAGCATGGGGTAGAAGGTGACGAGCTCGAGGATGTTGATGGGCTGGAGCTGGAGTTTTTCGGCGATCCACTCGATGCCTTGGGGGGAGATGTAGCCGAAGTGTTCTTGCCAGTGGTGGAGGAGGGGTAGGGCTGCGCTTCGTTTTGAAACGGGATAGCGGGCAATGATGGCGTCGGCTTCAGCTATGAATTCAGGGCTGATGGGGTGGGGTGTGGGAGCGGACATAGAGTGCAGAGAGACTAGAAGGTTCCTTGTTTAGAAAAGAGTTTGTCGTTGATGAGGATAATTTTCACCTGACGTTCTCCAGCTTGGTAGATGAGGGCGGTGGAGCGGATGCCGAGGGTTTCGGAGATTTCTGTGTGGTGGGGTTTGCCGAGGATTTGGGTGATTTGTTTTTCGGACATGCCGGGGGTGAGTTGGGAGAGGTTTTCGTTGGTGAGGCGATTGGAGGTGCATGCGGAGGGGATGAGGCTGAGGAGGAGGGTGAGGGAGAGTGGCAGGATGGGGGTGGGCATGTTTTTATTTTCGGATGATGAGGGTGTCGGGTGGGAAGCGAACTTTGGGGGCTGAGGCGTATTTGTCGTTGGGGGAGCGGTAGCCTGCGGCGCAGGCGACGGCTGTGGTGTAGCCGATGGCTGGGAGGTTGAGGATGCGGTTGTAGGCTTCGGGGTCGATGCCTTCCATGGGGCAGGTGTCGATGCCGAGGAGGGCGGCGGCGGTGATGAAGTTGCCGAGGGCGATGTAGGTTTGGCGGATGGCCCATTCGGTGGCGATGGCGGCGCGGGGGCCGTTGACGACGTCTTTGAGGATCATTTGGCGGTAGAATTCGAGGGAGTCGAGGGATTGTGCACGGGTATGGGCGATCGTTTCGATGAAATGGGCGACGTCTTCTGTGGAGATGCGAATTTTGGCAGCGAAGACGACGTAGTGGGAGCAGTCGGTGACTTGGGGTTGGTGCCAGGAGTGGGTGCGGAGTTCGGCGCGGAGGGCGGGGTCGGTGATGACGAGGAATTTCCAGGGTTGGAGGCCGTAGGAGGATGGGGTGAGGATGAGGGTTTGCTCGAGGCTGTGCCAGAGGGGGTCTTCGATTTTTCGGGTGGGGTCGAATTGTTTGGTGGCGTAGCGCCAGCGGAGGGCGGAGAGGAGGGTGTCTGGGGAGATGGGGTTCATGAATGTGTGTGGTCTTTGAGGGGTGAGGATAGCGGGGAGTGGAGGGATTTCAAATTTGAATTTTTGAGGCGGGGGAGAGGGAGGAGTTGTTGATTGTGTTATTTAGGCGAGGTCGAGGATGCGGGCCTTGATTTTATCGGCGATGACTTGAGGGGAGTAGAGGGTGAGGATTTTTTGGCGGGCGTTTTGGCCGATTTGACGAGCGTAGTCGGGGTCTTCAGCGAGTCGGATGATGGCGTGGGCGGCGTGATCGGTGTCGGCTTCGGCCCAGCGGCCGTGGGTGATGGTCTGGTAGGGGCAGTCTGGGGTGAGGGGTTTTAGGGTGTAGGAGATGGGGCAGCCGCAGTCGGCATCGAGGAAGTCTGTGTTTCCGGACCAGTTGGTGGCGATGACGGGTTTGCCGAGGAGCATCATTTCGGCGAGGTTGAGGCCGAAGCCTTCGCTGCGGTGGAGGGAGATGAAGGCGTGGACGTGGGATTGGAGGGCGAGGAGGTTTTGTGGGCTGAGGGGTTGAGTGATGAGGGAGATGTGGTGTTTGAGGTCGGCGATGGCGTGTAGGAGTTGTTGGTGGAGGTGGGGCTGTTGTTGGGTGTGGTGGGTTTTGATGATGAGGTGGAGGTGGGGGATTTTGTTTAGGGCGCGGCGGAAGGCTTGGATGGTGGCGAATGGGTTTTTTCGCTCGAGTGTGGAATTAAGGTCGAATGTGGTGAGGATTAGAAATTTTTTTTGTGGGAGATCGATGGGGGGAGGGAGGGAGGAGGGGTGGGGGTGAGGATCGAAGATGGGGTGAGGGATGACGAGGATGGGTAGGGAGAGGCCGAGTTTATTTGCGGCTCGGGCGATGGCGTCGCGGACGAAAGTGGTGGGGCACCAGATTTCATCGAGGTGGGTGAGTTCTTGGGACCAGCGTTGTGGGAGGTCTTCGAGTTCCCAAGCCCAGTAGCCTATGGTGCGGTAGTTGGCTTTGAGGAGTCTGGGCCAATATTTGCGGATGGCGTGAAATTCGGGGGCGTTGCAGTGGAAGAGGTTGATGGTGTGGTGGAGGGATTTGGTGGGGGGGAGGGGGAATGGGGGGTTGAGTTTTTCGCAGTTTTGGGGGAGAGGGATGCGTGAGAGGGTGTGGGGGATGGAGTGGAGTTGAAGGGTCTGGGCGGTGAGGCGTGCGCCTTGAGCGATGCCGTGGACGTAGTCGAAGAAACCGAAGAGGTTGATTCCTGGGGTGCGGTGTTTGGTTGGGATGAGAGAGGGGATGGTGTAGAGTGGGTCGTGCTGGACGTGTATGAGTCTGCAGGTGTGGAGGTGTGTGCGATTGGAAGCATCGGTAGAGGTGAATTGGAGGAGCTTGATGCCTTTTCTGAGGTAGATGGAGGCTTGGAAAGAGACTTTGTGGGGGTGAGGTTGGTTTGGTTGGTGGGAGTAGGTGATGGAGCAAGGGATTGTTTTTTTTCCGATGCGAACTTGTAGGGCTGCGGGTAGGTCTGATTTGTTCTTTGCGAGGCAGTAACCATGTATTGGGATGGGGATGGTGTTGTGAGTGGAGTGGAATAGGGGCGGGGACTTGAGCCGAAAGAGCAGTGCCATAGAAGGGAGTGGCTGGACGCGGAATCGAACCGCGGACACAAGGATTTTCAGTCCTCTGCTCTACCAACTGAGCTATCCAGCCTTTGTGTAATGGGGGTGAGGTTATTAACCAGAGTTTTTGGTGGAAAGCAAGTGGTTTATCTGGGAGAGGGTTTAAGGGGTGTTGTCGAGGGTGAGTTCGAGGGTGCTGTTTTGTTGGCTAAGCCAGGCTGTTTCGATGTGTTTGCGGATCTTGGTGAGGTCTTCTTTGTTGTGGAGACGATATTCGACTGTGCGAGCGTGTGTGGTGGCAGGGTAGTTTTTGTGAACTTGTCGCCATATAGGCTCGATGCCGGCGGTATCGGCGGCGAGCTCGGCTTTCTCCTGGAGGCGCTGCACGGCGCCTTTTATGACTTGACCGCTTGCTCCTTTGAGGGGCACGTATTTTTCTAGGTAGTAGAAGCGGATGAGGAGATCGGAGGTGGTGGCGATGTTGAGTTCGGTGACGCGGAAAAGTTCGTCGGAGATGTATTCGTGTTGGGCGATGGTGGTGACTTTTGTGAGATCGATTGTGAGTTTTCCTGCAGGGAGGGAGAGGCGCCAGAAGGTGATTTTAGGGTCTTTGGGAAGGTGCTCGTCTTTGTCGGCTGTGGGGCTTGGCTGGCTCGGGGATTGGGCTTGAAGGAATGAAGGGGAGAGGAGGAGAGTTACGCTAAGGAGAAATAGAGTGGGTGTGCGTCGTGGAATCAACATGAGATGATTATGGATTTTTTGGCTGAGGTGGGGCAAGTTTTTAGGATTGGCGTTTTGGATGGGAATCAATCGGCTTGGAGGAGTGCCTGGGTGGTCTCGTATCGGAGGAATGGGGTGATTAAATAGACGGCTGGGAAATGTTGTAGGATTTCTTTTTGAAGCGTGAGCGCATACTCGACGCCGAACCGCCATGCATCGGTTTCGGGAAGATGGCGGAATTTTTCACGGACGGAGTCGGGAATGGAGATGCCGGGGACGTGAGAGTGGAGGAACTCGGCGTTGCGAGAGTGAAGAATTGGCATAACGCCGATGAATACAGGGACGCGATAGGGAGCAAGAAGAGTCGCAGTGTTGCGGATTTTTTCGACTGAGTATAGAGGCTGGGTCATGATGAAGTGGGCGCCTGCGGAGAGTTTATCATCGAGTTTACGTAGCTGAGGAGTGAGGTTGTCGGTGTTGGGGTTGAAAGCGCAGCCGATGATGAACTGGGTGGCGTGGGAGATAGATTTTCCGGATGCTGCATGGCCTTGGTTTAAGTTGTGGAGGGTGCGAATGAGTGTGATTGAGTTGAGTTCGTAGATGGGACGGGCGTTTGGGTGGTCGCCTAATTTTGGGGAATCACCAGTGAGGGCAAGGACGTGACGAAAGCCGAGTGCGTATCGGCCGAGGGCTTCGGATTGGAGGGCGATGAGGTTTTTATCCCGGCAGGTGAGGTGGAGGATGAGGGGGATAGAAGATTGAGAACGGATGGCTGTAGCGGCGGCGAGGTTGGAGACGCGGAGGAGGGCGAGAGAGTTATCTGCGAGGGTGAGGGCGTCAGCACCGGATTTTTCGAGTTCTGAGGCGGCGTGGAGGTAGCGGGTTAAATCTGGATGTTTAGGGGGGTCGAGTTCAACGAGACGCAAGATTTTTTTTTGGTAAAGGGTGAGTAGGGAGGGCTCGGGGGGGGAGGGGAGAGGCATAATTATTTTTTTATATTATGATATGTTAATATGTTCTGGGTTAAAAGCCAAGTAGGAAGAGCAGCAAATTGGAAGATGATGAAGAAACTTGCGGGGGCTGAGGCGGGGCTCCATAAAGGTGTAATGGTATGAGTAGTGTTGGTGAATCAAAGCCGTTATATTCGACTGGCAAAGCGGAGCTCGATGCAAAAGTAAAGGAGTTGGTGGTTGCAGCAGGGATTCCAGAGGTTGCACAGCGAGATTACGAGGAGATGGTGATCAGCGTGCTGAGGCTTGCGTTGGAAGGGCAAAGTCCTGCGGATCGGCGATTGATTAATCAGGCACTGAAGGAAATACGATATGCGAGTAAGGTGTTTGCTCCTTATCAAGGGGTGAAGAAGATTTGTATATTTGGCTCTGCTCGTATCTCACCGCGAGCGCCAGAGTATCAGGCAGCAAAAGAGTTTGCGGCAATGATGCGAGATGCGGGGTATATGATTATCACGGGTGGTGGTGATGGGATTATGGGGGCAGCGCAAGCAGGAGCGGGGCGGGATAGAAGTTTTGGGTTGAATATACGGCTTCCTTTTGAGCAGAAGGCGAATCCTACGATTGAGGGGGATCCGAAGTTAATTAACTTTCGTTACTTTTTCACGCGGAAGCTTCATTTTGTGAAGGAGACGCATGCTATTGCGTTGTTTCCGGGTGGCTTTGGCACGATGGATGAGGGCTTTGAGGCGTTGACGTTGATTCAAACTGGGAAGTCGCGAATCTTGCCGATGGTGTTGATCGATGCGCCTGGAGGGAATTTTTGGCATACGTTTGAGAAATACTTACGGGAGCATTTGTTGAATGATGGTTTAATCTCTAAGGAAGATTTTAATTTGTTTAAGATCACGGATGACCTTAAGGTGGCGCAGCGTGAGGTGTTGAACTTTTACTACAATTTTCACTCGTATCGTTTTGTGGATCAGACGTTGGTGATTCGGATGCAACGGGAAGTGCCACCTGGTGCGCTGAGGCGGATTCAGATGGATTTTGAGGATATTCTTATTGATGGCGGAGATTTAAAGGTCTGCCCTGCTTTGCCACAAGAGATCAATGAGCCGGAGATAGCTCATTTGCCAAGGTTGTGTCTTAATTTTGATCGAAAGTCTTATGGTCGATTGCGGCAACTTATAGATCGGATCAATGAATTTTAACGGAATGCTCCACAGGGTGCCGGTAGCAGAAGGGGAAAGATGGCTGCGTGTCGTAGCGGCTGAGCAGCGGCTAGAATTGCGGCAGGGGAGAGAAGAAATTCTGCGAGTCTATGTCGTGAGCACTTCGCGATTTGGGCTTGGGGAGGGTGTGGGTAGTCATTGCACGCCGCGGGGATGGCATGTGGTAAGAGAAAAAATCGGAACAGGGGCACCTTGGGGGGCGCAGTTTATAGGCCGACAGTGGACTGGCAAAGTGTGGCCGAGGGATTTTGAAGAAAATGAGGGGCAAGATTGGATTTTAACGCGAATTTTATGGCTAGCTGGGCTAGAGGAGCGAAATAAAACCACTTATGAGCGCTATATTTACATCCATGGGACGGCAGATGAGCAGCATTTGGGCGCTCCACGAAGTATGGGTTGCATCCGAATGAGTAATGATGACGTGCTGGATCTTTATGATCGGGTTGAGGTTGGCACGCGGGTATGGATTGAATGAAGATAGGTGATGGAAGGGGATATTGGTCGTTAGCCTGCGAAATTGGCTTGTGCACCTTTGATATTGCGTTTAGGCATCCAGGGCATAAGGGCACGCAGTTTTTTTCCAATTTTTTCTATAGGGTGTTGTGCTCCTTCTGCGAGGAGGCGGTTGTATTTTTTTCTGCCGGTTTTGTGTTCATTGATCCATTCTTTGGCGAATTTTCCGGATTGAATGTCTTTGAGCACTTTGGCCATTTCGGCTTTGACTTTGCTGTTGATGATGCGTGGGCCGACGGTGAGGTCGCCGTATTTTGCTGTTTCAGAGATGGAGAAGCGCATGCCGCTGATGCCTGATTCGTAGATGAGATCGACGATGAGTTTTAATTCGTGCAGGCACTCAAAGTAAGCGCATTCGGGTTGGTAGCCAGCTTTTACGAGTGTTTCGTAGCCAGCGAGGATGAGGGCAGTGGTGCCGCCGCAGAGGACGGCTTGTTCGCCAAAGAGGTCGGTTTCAGTCTCTTCTTTGAATGTGGTTTCGATTACTCCTGCGCGAGTGGAGCCGATGCCTTTGGCCCAGGCGAGGGCGATTTTTTTGGCTTGTTTAGATGGGTTTTGATAGACGGCAATAAGGGCAGGCACTCCGCGGCCTTCGAGGTATTGACTGCGGACGAGATGGCCTGGTCCTTTGGGAGCAACCATGATGACGTCAACATTTTGTGGGGGGACTACTGTTTTGTAATGGATGGTGAATCCATGAGAGAAGAGGAGCGTTTTGCCGGGGGCGAGTCGGGGGGCGATGTCTTTTTCATAGACGCTGGGGATGACCATATCGGGGACGGCGACGAAGATGATGTCGGCCGCTTCTACGGCGTCAGCGGTGTTGAGCACTTGGAAGCCGTGTTTTTGGGCGACAGGGATCGATTTGCTGCCTTTGTATAGGCCGATGATGACGTTGGCGCCTGAATCCTTTAAATTTAGGGCGTGGGCGTGGCCTTGAGAGCCGAAGCCAATGACGGCGATGGTTTTATTTTTGAGGAGTTCAAAGTTTGCGTCTTTATCTTTGTAAATTTTTGCTGGCATAGGTTTATTACATTAGCCGACAGTGGCAGCTGGAAGAAAGCAGAAAAACATTATGGGTGGATGTTTTTAGTGGTGCTCTTTTAGTCGCACGAGGATGGATCGCACGAGCACCTGAATCCATTTGTGTGGAGAGCGGCTGGTGAAGCGTTGTTTTTTTCTAATGAGAGACAAAGTCGAAATAACCTGCTGAATTTTTTCTGCGGAAACTGTAAAGGTGATAGGATTATGCCGGCTCTCGGAAAAAGGATCCAGAGGTTTTCGCGCGTTTATTCGGATCGTAGAGTCAGAAGGCTGCGTGTAAATTTGCAGAGCCTCGAATCCAATATGTCTTAGAGCTTGGCTCAATGCCTCGGGGTGGAAGTGAACGATGTGGGCGCGATGGAATCTGGAATGGAAGGAGTGGCTGAGCGTAATTAGGTTAGGCACTTCGATGACGATGTAACCACCTGGCGCGAGCCATTCATAGCAGCGCTGAAGTGCTTGTAGCGGATTCGGCAGATGCTCTAAGACGTGAAACGCTGTGACGAGATTGCAGGCTCCAGATTGTATAGGGGAATCGTGGATGCTGGCTACGTGTAGCTTGGCTTGGTGGGCAAGATTCTTTAGGCGGGCTTGTGCAGTGTTGATGGCCTTTGCATCGGGGTCAAAGCCGAGAGCCTTCCAGCCCCGCGCGGCGAAAGCCTCAACAAGATAACCATAGCCACAGCCGACATCTAGCATCGAGCCAGATGCGGGAAGCGGAAGGGTGTTGAGGATAAACTGAAAACGTTTTTGGTTGACGCTAGCGATGCGTCTGAGGCGAAAGGCTGCCTCGGGGCGGCCTTTATACTGCTTGCGATAAGTGGTCTGGTGGTATTGCATGAACGCCTCAGCGGATGGGAGCGGATCAGTGTAGGCTGTGCCGCACGAGGTGCAGAGGTGGGTGATTTGCGGGCGAAAGAAGTTATCTACGCGTGTGAGCAGAAGTCCGTCATGGGAGTCGCAGAATGGGCAGGGCGAGTGTGCGTGGTGTGCAGGGAAGAGACGATTGGCCATTAAGGCAATGAGAAGTAGTCGAGGCTTTGGTAGCGGCCATCGATAGTTTTAGCGATTTGCAGGAGCACATCGTTGAGCAAGGCGCTGGCCCCGAATCGAAAGAGGTCTGGCGTGAGCCAGTCGTCGCCGAGTGTTTCTTTAACCATTACGAGGTAGGCTAAAGCTTCTTTTGCTGTGCGAATGCCGCCTGCGGGTTTTATGCCGATTCGAATTCCGGTGTCGTAGAAGAAATCGCGTATGGCTTCCAGCATAACGAGTGTGACAGGAAGTGTGGCCGCTGGAGTTACCTTGCCGGTGGAGGTTTTAATAAAGTCGGCGCCTGCTTCCATAGCGATTTGTGAGGCGATGCGGACGTTGTCGTAGGTGACGAGTTCACCTGTTTCCAGAATCACTTTGAGATGAGCAGAGCCACAAGCGGATTTGATAGCGGCGATTTCATCGAAGACCTGGTTGTATTCTCCTGCAAGGAAGGCGCCTCGATCAATGACCATATCGATTTCGTCTGCGCCTTCGGAAACTGCCAGCCGTGTATCTTCCAACTTTACGGAGAGCGGCATCTGGCCGCTTGGGAAAGCGGTGGCGACGGCAGCTACACGCACGGTGGAGCCGGCGAGTAACTTCTTTGCATGCCGGACGAGATTGGGATAGACGCACACGGCTGCGCAGGATGGGACTTGGTAGCGTGGATCAGCGGGTTGCAGTGCTTTGCGGCAGAGGTGAGCGACTTTGCCGGGGGTGTCTTTGCCTTCGAGCGTGGTTAGATCCATCATGGAGACAGCTAGGCGCAAACCGGCTAATTTTGCGGAAGACTTGATACTTCGTTTGGTGAACGAAGCAGCACGTTCCTCAACCATCACTTGATCGACAGTGGGCACATTTTTGTATAGGCGAGGGGTAGCTAAGATCGGGGCATTCATGGATACTTTCTTTGCCTTAGCAGAAATCGAAAGCAGATAAAGCCTACAAAATAACGTTTTTTGTAGATGGATGGCATGAAACCTGCTTTGCCATGCGACGCAAAACAACTAAAAACTATGAGCACACTCAATCCTAGACAAGCGGCTATCCAAGCCATCGCAGCAAATAGGTCCGTTACAAGTCAAATTCCTAACTACTCCGTTGAGGAGATATATGGCACGAATGTGTTTAGCCTCAGCGTCATGCAGCGTGTGCTTCCCAAAAACACTTTTAAGGCTATAAAACGCACGATCGAGACCGGAAGCAAGCTCGACCCGGCAGTCGCTGACGTCGTGGCCAGTGCGTTAAAAGAATGGGCGATAGCTAAGGGCGCGACTCACTATGCTCACGTCTTTTATCCGCTTACTGGCTCTACTGCAGAGAAACATGACAGCTTTATTGTGCCGACTAGCACCGGTGGAGCGATAACGGAATTTTCTGGCAAATCGCTTATTCAAGGAGAGCCGGACGCTTCGAGTTTCCCATCGGGCGGCATTCGTAGCACATTTGAAGCTCGCGGCTACACGGCATGGGACGTTTCTAGCCCTGCTTACATTCTTGAAAATCCTAACGGCACGACCTTGTGCATTCCTACAGCTTTCGTTTCATGGACTGGAGAGGCCTTGGATAAGAAAACACCTCTTCTCCGCTCCATGCAAGCGATTGATAAACAAGCGCGGAGACTGCTCGCACTGCTTGGACACAAGGAGATTAGCATGGTCTGTTGCACAGCTGGACCTGAGCAAGAGTATTTTCTGATTGATCGAAATTTCTATCTAAACCGACAAGACCTGCTGATCACTGGGCGCACACTTTTCGGCGCTAAGCCTCCTAAACACCAGCAGTTCGAAGATCAATACTTTGGCGCCATCCCAGAGCGCGTCCTGGCATTCATGCACGAAGTAGACTATGAGTTATATAAGCTAGGAGTGCCCGTTAAGACACGCCATAACGAAGTTGCACCCAATCAATTTGAGATTGCCCCCACGTTCGAATACGCCAACGTCGCTACCGACCATCAACAGACTATCATGCACACCCTTCGCCGCGTGGCCAAAAAATATGGCCTTGCCTGTCTCCTCCACGAAAAACCTTTCGCGGGTGTGAATGGCTCGGGTAAGCACCTGAATTGGTCTATTGGCAACTCTACACAAGGTAATCTCCTCGAGCCTGGAGATACACCTCATACTAACATGCAGTTTCTCCTCTTCTGCTCGGCCGTGATTCGCGCCGTCCACAAATATGGAGCACTTCTACGCGCTGTTGTTGCTCACGCCGGTAACGACCACCGCCTTGGTGCCAATGAGGCGCCGCCTGCAATTATCTCTATCTTCTTAGGAGAACAGTTGACCGATGTCTTCGAGCAGATCAAAAGAGGTAACCTCACAGGCTCAAAAGAAAAAGGCACGCTAACGGTCGGAGTAGATATTTTGCCCCCGCTGCCGAAGGATGCGGGGGATCGCAACCGCACCAGTCCGTTTGCGTTTACGGGCAACAAATTTGAGTTTCGCGCTGTCGGCTCTAGCCAGTCCATCGCGGGCCCACTAGTTGCGCTCAACACCATCGTAGCAGAATCTCTCGAATACATCTGCGACGAGCTTGAGAAAGCCACTGGCGGTGATCCAACGAAACTCAATAGCGCAGCACAAGCAGTCATAAAGGACATCATGGTCAAGCACGGTGCGATCATCTTTAATGGCAATAATTACTCCGAGGAATGGCACAAAGAGGCAGAGCGCCGCGGTCTTCCCAATCTCAAGACAACGGTAGATGCGCTTCCTGTTCTTACACAAAAAGAAATCGAAGACCTCTTCGAAAAATACGGTGTTCTCAGCAAACGCGAGCTCCACAGCCGTTACGAGATCTATCTTGAGCAATACGTGAAAACCATTACCGTCGAAGCCAAGACAGCCGTAAAAATTGCCCAAACGCAAATCCTCCCAGCCATCCTCCGTCACCAAGCTAATCTTGCGGCCTCTGTAGCAAGCCTCAAAGCAGCAGGTCTTAAGCCCGATATGGACCAGCTCACGCAGGTTACAGAGTTAGTCAGTCGGCTAGAGAAAAACATAGCCTCCCTCAATCAGAAGATCGCCCATCAGGTGGAGTCAGGACTTCTTGCTCAAGCCAAGCATCTCAGCACTGTAGTGCTATCAGCACTCGACGAGCTTCGCCAGACAGTAGATACGATTGAAGAGATTATCGATGACTCCCTTTGGCCCCTGCCCACATATCAAGAAATGCTCTTCATGATCTAAATAAAAAGTTAAGAGCAACAATATCCGCATAACAAAGGCGACACTCGGCCTCGGGTGTCGCCTCCTTATTTCCTGGTATAAAACAAAATTGCCCTTTTAGGGAAAATTTGGATTGACAAAAAATGCCTATCAGATAAATTTGCATATGCTAAAACAGCAAGAATAAGAAAAAAAGTTTCAAATAACTCATCCACCAACTGAAAAAATATCATGAAAATAGATAGAATTCTTCTGATTGACGATGACGATAACGTTCGTCGTGGCCTTACCGAACATCTTAAACGAGAAGGATATACAGTCCTAGGCGTAAGCTCAGAGCTCCAAGCGCGCGAAGCCATTGAAAAGGAAGAATTCGATCTGATTATCTCAGATCTCATGTTAACCAACGGCCCTTGCATAGATTTTCTCCGATGGGTTCGGCAGACACAACCTCGCGTTCAATTTATCATCATGACGGGTTATGCGTCGATCGAGACGGCGATAGAAGCTCTGCGCCTCGGCGTTTTCGATTACCTCCTCAAGCCCATTAACATGCGAGAACTCTCCATGGCCCTGCAGCGCCTTGAAACTTACGAGACTCTACGCATTGAAAATACCTATCTCAAAAAAGAACTCACCGAGAGTCTCTACCAAGATCAACCCGTCTGGGGCAAATGCCAGGCCATGCAAGAGGTGGTAAAGCTCATCGACCGCGTTGCCCCCACAGACGCCACAGTCCTCATTCAAGGCGAAAGTGGCACTGGGAAAGAAGTTGTAGCCTGCTCCATCTTTTCAAAGAGCACACGCGTTAATCAACCCTTTGTCAAGGTTAACTGTGCCGCTGTGCCAGAAGCTTTGCTTGAATCTGAATTTTTTGGACACGAGCGAGGCGCTTTTACCGGAGCGATCCAACGGCGCATAGGCCGATTTGAAATGGCCAACAACGGCACAATTTTCCTCGATGAAATCGCGGAAATCCCACTTTCCCTTCAAGTAAAGCTTCTCCGCGCGATTCAACAGCAAGAATTCGAACGCATCGGAGGCAACAAAACTATCAAGGTCAACATCCGCATATTAGCTGCTACCAATCGCGACTTAAAGGAAGAAGTCCGAAGAGGTCGCTTTAGAGAAGACCTTTATTACCGGCTAAACGTTGTCCCGATCGTCCTACCTCCCCTTCGTGAACGTGGACAGGACATCGAAATCTTCAGCGATTATTTCCTGAAACGTTTTGCGCAGAAACACGGCAAAAATATTCTCGGTTTCACGCCCCAAGCACGCGCCAAACTCGCCTCTTACGGTTGGCCAGGCAACGTGCGTGAACTCCAAAACGTTATCGAACGTGCAGTGATCTTAGCTATTCCAAACTCGCATCTCGACGCCAGCGACTTCGTGCTCACTGGATCACCTCGTGAGACCGGCACGTGGATGAGCGGCCCTCTACCGACGATAGAGGAAATGGAAATGCGCCTCATTGCGGTCATGCTAAAACGCACAGGCAACAACAAATCCCAGGCTGCAAAACAACTCGGCGTCAGCGTCCGCACTATCCGCAACAAGCTTGAGGAGTATGCAGCTAAGGGACTTAATATTAACGCCATCGCTGATGCCAGTGAAGGCATGTTCTGAAGCGCATCACCACCACTTCTAGCAAGTCCTACGCTGTGCTTGGCTTGAAGCGTTCGCTCCAAGCCAAGACGCGATATGCACACGGCACGACAAAAAGCGTAAAGAGAGTAGAGACTAAGACCCCACCGATGACCGTCACCGCCATAGGCACGCGGCTCTCTGCACCCGGCCCCCAAGCCAAGGCTGCAGGCAAAGCTGCTACGATCGTCGTAAATGATGTCATCACGATCGGCCGCAATCGCACCGCGCCAGCTCGCAAGATACTCTCTTCAAGTCCAAGTCCGTCTCGCGTGCGGCTGAGGTTTGTGAATTCGACCAATAAAATGCCGTTCTTCTTCACAATTCCCATAAGCAAGATCAGGCCGATGAAGCTGTAGATATTAAACGTTTGGCCTGTCACAAACATAGCGCCGAAAGCACCGCTCACGCTAAAGGGTAAAGTCAACAAAATCGTAAACGGGTGCACGAAGCTATTAAACTGTGAAGCCAGCACCATATAAGCTACCACTACGCCCAGAAACAGCGTGAAACTTAAATCCGCAAAAGCCTCCTTGAAAGCCTGTGCGTTATCAGAAAGGACAAGGCGATATCCTGGGGGCAAGACTTCCTTTGCGTAATTTTGCACCCGTGCCAGAGCCTCGGCTTGAGTGATGCCAGGCGCGTTGTTGGCGGAGATCTGGATTGCGCGCTCGCGGTTACGTCGTGTGATAACTTGGAAAGAATCTCTTTTCTCGACCGTTACGACGTCTCGCACGGCTACCAGCTCGCCGTAAAGGTTGCGCACTTTTAGTGAAAGCACATCTTCCAAAGTCTGCCGTTGTTTATCCTCTACTTTTACTCGCACGTCATAGCGCCGCGCGTCGTTGGTAAACTTCCCTGCACGCACGCCACCGACGGCTACATTCAACGTCCTACCCAAAGCTTCCATTGTCACTCCACGGCGGGCAGCCTCGACGCGGTTGGGAATGATGTGCCACTCGGGTTGGCCAAGCTTGAAATCCGTATCAATGTCCACTGCAATCCTCTCTCTTTTCATCATCTCGATAAACTGGTCTGAGATCTTTTTCAAAGTGTCATGGCTCGGGCCTTGCAAAGAAAACTGAATCGGCAAGTCCCTGGCTCCGCTGGTGAAACCTCCACGCGAAAGATCAACTGGTTGGACGAATAAATCTTCTATGCGGTTGAGGTCGCGGCGATATTCCTCGATAATAGCTTGTTGGCGGAGCTTTCTCTGGGAAGGCGGCACGAGTGTCACAAATGCTATGCCTGTATTCACCTCACCGCCGCCAAAGCCGCCTACCGCAATGAAATATCTTAAGGTGTCTTCTCGGCGCTTCAGATAAGCCTCGACTTCCTCCATCTTTCCCACGGTAAATTCAAGGGAAGAGCCCACTGGAGTCTGAAACCGCACAAAGATGATGCTTTGATCTTGCGCTGGAGCAAACTCCTTCGGGACCCAACTGAGGATTTGAAGCGAAATGAAAAAAAGAGCAGCACATCCGGCAAGCACTTTCCAACGATGTGCGATTGCGATCCGAAGCGCCTCGACATAACGGGCGCTCAGCCAGTGAATCAGTGCATCTACACCGCGCGTTAAAAAGTTCACGCGTCCTACTTGTAAAAATTGAGAGCAACGCATCGGCGTCAATGTGATCGCCTCTACATACGACAGCAAGACGGCTGCAGAAAATGTCACGGCAAATTGAAACAAAAATTCCCCTACGATTCCTGTGGTAAAAGCCAGTGGAAAGAAAATCGCCACAATGGAAAAGGTGGCAGCCAATGCTGGAAAGGTGATCTCTCGAGCTCCATCCAAAGCCGCTCGCCAGGAACTTTTGCCCATCTCTTTGTGACGGACGATATTTTCTAGCACCATGATCGCGTCATCTACGACAACGCCGATGGAAAGGGAAAGGGCCAGTAGCGTAAAAAAGTTTAGTGTAAATCCGCTGAAATACATGATAATGAAAGTCCCTAAGACAGATGTCGGGATTGCCATGATGACGTTCAACGTAGAAGTCCACGATCCCAAAAAAATCCAGCAGACCAAAGAAGTCAGAATCGCGGCCAAAATTAACGTGAACTCCGTCTCGTGCACAGCTTCTCGAGTGAAGACGCTTTGATCAAAATTCACCTGCATGTTGATCGATGGTGGTAATCGTTTGCGAATTTCTTCGACACGTTGTTTCACACGATCGCTAACAGCCACAGCATTTGCGCCGGGCAATTTGCGAATACCAAGGCCTATGCCGCGAAACCCGACCACATGTTCCCCTGGTTTAAGCTGAGCACCGTATTTTTGGGTGTAGATCGTCTTGTCGAGACCGATTTTTGAAACGCGGCGGATGTCATTGAGGTCATCCTCGATGCGAGCGACGTCTCGGAGACGGATCGTTGTGTTGTAAATGGGGCGACCGCCGCGCTGGGTAATCAGAATCTCGCCCACCGATTCGGGCGATAAGCCTTCGCCCATCACCCGAAGATTGATTTCCTGTTGAGGGTTCTCAAGATAACCTGCGGCGACCTCGATATGCTCACTTTCCAGGGCGCGTTGGACATCGAGAGCTGTAAGTTCATATTGCTCGAGTTTATTGCGGTCGATCCACACGCGAAGATTTCGTTCTGAAAAGCCGCTCAAAATGATTTCACCTACGCCCGGCAAGGTCTGAAATTGATCGCGCAAATTGAGGTCAGCATAGGCGATCAGCTCCGCAAGGCTCATCGAGTCGCTATTAACCCCTATCCACATAATCGGATTATCGCTGGGGCTGTTGCGAGTGATGATCGGGTTGTCGGCTTGATCGGGCAACCGCACACGGCTGACTCCGGACTGCACCTCAAGTATAGCGGCATCAGCATTTGTGCCGGGGTAAAGTTCAAGTGTGATATTGGCAATGCTCTGACGTATGGATGAGTTGATTTCTTTAACGCCGACGACGGAGACAAGGGCTTGTTCCAGACGATCGACTATTTCAGTCTCCATCACCTCGGGTGCTGCGCCGGGCCACGTCACGCTGATGTTAATCGACTGGGCTTCTATATCGGGAAAAAAGCTTATACCGAGACGATTGAAGGTGATTGCACCAAATATGATCAGGGCGGACATCAGCATCCAGGCGAAGACGGGACGTCGGATGGCGATTTCTGATAAAGTCATAAACGCGATCCTCCTGCAGCGACATGAAGGCGTTCATATTCGATTAAAGCTTCTGTCTCTGCGCTGATCTTTTGGCGTTGAAGATCGAGTTTACGACGCAAGGCATCAATGACGTCGAGGTTTGTTACACGGCCGAGTGTGTAGTCCTCTTCTTGGACTTTGAGGTTTTCAATGGCGAGGCGCTCGGCTTCGCGGAGTTCGACAATTTGGGCAACAAGAGCATTAAAATTGCTAAAGGCGGTGCGAACTTCTTGATCGGCTGTGCGACGTAGGCGCTCGAGAGAAAGGCGTGATTGTTGAAGGGCTGCTTTCTGTTCTTTGACTCGTCCGCCGATCTCGATGAAATCAAAGATAGGAAGTGCCGCAGATAAAAAGACATTCCAGTCCCGCGGCGCTTTTGGGTCCTCGTAAAGATAAATATGGGTCTCAATATTTATGGATGGATAGGTTTCAGCTTGTTTGGCTTTGAGAAGAGATCGTGCTGAGCGTTCCGCTTCGATAGCAGCGAGGAGGTCAGGACGAGTCTCTGTCTTTTTTAGGTATTCCTCTAGTGCCTCTAGTCTTGGCCAACTCCAATTGTCTCGTAATGTCCAGGATGAAGCGGGTAGGCCGATTAAAAATGCCATCAATTCTCGTGAGGCGTGTAGGAAACCTTGAATGCGCTGAGTCGTAACGCGTAAATTAGCCACTTCACTTTTTGATTGAAGCAATTCACCGGGACGGGACTGGCCGAGTTCCACGCGACGTTTTAGGTCTTCTACACGGCGATTGAGGACTTGCTCCATTTCAGCCAAAAGTTTCAGGTCTTTTTCGTAATATAAGATTTGGCGTCCGAGCGTAATGATATCGATATATAGCTCCTGCCGCGCTCGCACCTCGTCAAAAATGCGTCTGCGGATTTCAGCACGGCCTGCAGAGGCAGCATGGAATTCGCGGAAACCATTAAATAGAGGCTGGCGTATCCATAAAGACAGACTGGTAGAAGTCTCTTTGGGCTCCGCACCGAAAGCAAAGATCGGTCGGTCTTGCCACTGCGCTCCTGTGCGGATGACGACTTTAGGGACTAATGTTGCTATGGCTTGTTGATAGCGACCTTCCGCTGCGCGGATTTCTTCACGTGAAATTCCTAGACGCTCACTTTGTCGAACGGCACGTTGATAACATTCTTGCAAAGATAAAGTCAAAGCGTGTGTAGTAAGCGGATTTGAAGCAAGAAGGGCTATTGAAGAGAAGAATATTATGTGATAAGTGCAGAAATAGTTCATGACGTAAACATTTTACATTATAAATAAAGCCTGTCGAGTGCGGCTAAAAGTCTCACAGGCGTTTTTCTTGAAAGAATGCTTGGAGAAGCTCGCGGCAAGGGGTTTCCAAAATGCCGATACTTACTTCTAAGCTATGATAGAAAGAGGGGATCGTATGTAAGGCTGTAGCCCCGCCTAAGCATCCTAATTTTGGATCGGGGATGGCGAAGACGACACGCTTCAGCCTAGCCATGATGCTGGCCCCGGCACACATCGGGCAAGGTTCTTTAGTCACGTATAGAGTGGCTTCGTTCAGACGCCAGTCGCCGATGTGGGCAGCAGCTTGGCTAATAGCAAGGATTTCAGCATGAGCTGTGGGATCTTTTAACTGCTCCACTTGATTGTGAGCTTTTGCAATGATCGAGCCAGCAAATTCAACAACTGCACCTACAGGGACTTCATCGAGTTCCCAAGCTCGACGCGCTTCATTGTAGGCGTGGATCATAAAGTAAAGATCATCGTGAACTAATTCAGAGGTGTGGAGGGGAGGAAAAGGGCAGCTACGTTTCTTCGTATCTTTTCTATGGAGCATCGTGAAATTACAGGCCGCCTCAAGATTGAGCTTTGCGTAGAATGGTAGCGCCTTCGATGAGCATTTGCTCGGTCATTGGCCAACTGATGCACGGATCAGTGATGGAGACGCCATAGATGAGTTTTTCGATAGGGGCAGGAGGTTGATTGCCTTCTTCTATGTAGCTTTCGATCATAGCGCCTATAATTTCGTGGTTGCCCTTAGTGCGTTGATCGAGAATACTTTGCCAGACAATTTGTTGTTTAACGGGGACTTTGTTGGAGTTGCCATGGCTGCAATCAATCATCAGCGTAGGAGGTAGATTGGCTTTGCGTAGAGCTTCTTGAGCCGCGTGGATTGAGCTGGGTTCATAATTCGTGCCTTGTTTTCCTCCGCGTAAAATGATGTGGGTATCAGTGTTGCCGCGGGTTTTCACGATGCAGGTGCGACCTTCTTCATTGATGCCTAGAAAACTGTGCGGGTTGCGGCTGGAGACCATGGCGTCTATGGCGTTTTGCACACTACCATCGGTGCTGTTTTTAAAACCGACAGGCATCGAAAGGCCACTGGCCATTTCACGGTGAGTCTGTGATTCAGTCGTGCGAGCTCCGATAGCAGCCCAACAGACGAGATCGGCGATGTATTGAGGCACGATTGGGTCGAGCATTTCTGTGGCAGTGGGCAAACCAAGCTCAGCAATTTCGAGAAGAAGCTTACGGGCAATTTCTAAACCGCTGTTGATGTCCGTTGTGTTGTTGATGTGGGGATCGTTGATTAATCCTTTCCAGCCGATTGTTGTTCGCGGTTTCTCGAAATAAACGCGCATCACTAGGTAGATTGCATCTTCAATCTTCGGACGGAGCTGAACAAGTCGCTGGGCATAATCCATAGCTCCTGTTACGTCATGAATCGAACAGGGGCCTACGATTACTAGCAGTCGTCGATCTTGGCCACGGAGAATAGCCTTAATAGTCTCACGGCCTTGATGCACGATTTCTGCCGCACGATTTGAGATGGGGTAGCGTTGGTGGATTTCCGCTGGTGTGATCAACGGAAGAAAATCGCGCACTCGCAAGTTTTCAAGATGTAGCGCTTTGGAAGCGAGGGAAGACATACATGATTAGACTAACACAAGGCACTGCTATTTACAAAAGCTAATCCTGGTAGGATGCTCGTATAGGCGCCCATGCAGGACTTTGCGAACTTTGAAAACACGTTGCAAGCCGCGTAAAAACTTCTTAGCATCCAAATTACTGCCACGCCTAAACGCCATGTCCCTACTCTCAAGAATGTCGAGGAACCCCAAGATACAAGCTTTTACGCTCGTTGAACTACTTGTTGTAGTCGCCATCATTGGGATACTTCTCTCGCTGGCGGTTGCCGTGGTTCCGATGGTCATGAAACGTGCCAAAAGTGTAGAAGCACTCACAATAGCTCAAAATATGGTCAACGGCTTTACTCAATACTTAGCCGAATATCAAAGATGGCCTCTTGCAGTGGGTAGTCAGGTTGAGCCAACACAAGCATACGCGATGCTTTCTGGAGCAGAAGCCTCGCCTCTCAACGCACGGCAAATTGTCTTCGTCGAATTCCCCGTTAAATACCTAGATAACCCCAATCCAAAACTAGCAACTAAGGTTCTTGATCCGTGGAAAAACGATTTCCAGATCCGTATCGACGATAATCTCGACGGAGTCATCACCGACCTTCCAGATGTTCGCAATGTAAGCGGCTACGTTTCGATTAATGCGACTGCGGCAGTCTGGAGTTTAGGTCCGAAAGGTTTAAAAGAAACCAATCAACGCAACTTCATCGTCACGTGGTAGGATAAACGCATGTCCCTTCCAAAAATCTCCCTTACACGACAGAAGGCTGGCTTTACGTTAATCGAATTACTCGTAGCTATGGCAGTTGTGGGCCTACTGGCAGGCATAATAGCAGGCATAGCACCACTCGCTCTCGAAAAAGGGAAACGCAGCCGAGCTCAAGCTGAAATCGCAGCGCTTGAGCTAGCGCTACAAAGCTACAAAGATGAGCAAGGCGATTACCCTGAAGCCAGTGTTCCTCAGGCCGGTGAAGCTTACACCACAGAAACGAGTGCTTACATTTCAGCTGGCAACATACTCTACGGCGCGTTGCGTGGAGGAGATCCCAACATCCCCCCTCAGGCCACGCCCAGCTCTCCTTCCATTCCCGTCTATTATCAAGCCAAACTCAACCATGTCTCCTCTACACCTCCCTATCATTTTATCGATCCTTACCGCCGTCCTTATGGTTACTCGAGTCTCACGCAGGCACGTTTTAACCAAGGCCTCTACGACCTTTGGAGCCTTGGGAGTAAGCCTGAAAATGTCCATCAATGGATTAAAAACTGGACGGGCAACTGATTCCACAATATGCCGATTCCTGATCCCGCGACTCCATCACTTTCTCACCAGGCACGACGTATTGCTCACGACATGGCGAATGATCTCGCCTGCATCGTGCTTGAATTTTCACTTATTGAACAAGACGTTGCCTCCATTCCTTCAGTCCAAGAAAATATTAAACAAATTCGTTTAGCTATAGATCGCCTTTCACAAAAGATGCGTGAGCTATCAGCCACCTGCCGCGCGCTTGCCGGCGATTGATTTCGCACCTTCAGATTGGCGCCGGCACCCTCTTTTGAATCTTACTCATAAACTGCATCTACGCATTCTAAAATGCAGTGCAATGCCCACGTGTGCATCTCCTGAATGCGCGCCGTCATCTCGCTGGGAACGATCCATTCCAGATCCGCATGTCCTGCGCACATGCCTCCTTGTTTCCCTAAAAAAGCAATTGTCTTAAGGCCTTTTCTCTTTGCCACTTGCAGAGCAAGAAGCAGATTTTTAGAATTTCCACTCGTAGAAAAAATAATCAACGCATCACCCTTACGGCCCAATCCCTCTACCTGCCGCGCAAACACATCCTCAAACCCATAGTCGTTAGCAATGCAAGTTAAAGCAGTGCCATCCGCACATAAAGCCAATGCAGGTAATGAAACCCTATTCTTGGCGTAGCGCCCAACAAACTCCTCTGCCATGTGCAGAGCGTCAGCCGCGCTCCCGCCGTTGCCAGCAGTCAAAATTTTCCCCCCTTCCCGCAATACCTCTACCACGCACACAGCAATCTTCTCTATCTTCAAAAGAGCTGACTCCGAAGCTTTGACGACTCGATCCAGACTTTCATATTGCCTCTGAATGAGCGAAGAAAAAACTGACACATTAACATTGGCTGACGCTTCCATGCCGGCCACTATGGCTAGTGTTACGCCTCACGAAAACAACAAACATCCTACCTCAATATGCCATAATACCATGATACCATGATAACTCGTATCGAACGTTATCTTCTGCAATCCTTCGCTCTCCCATTTATTTTCAACCTTCTAGCGCTCGCCTCCCTGTGGATTATCGCCGATCTATTTGGCACCCTAGACGATTTTCTTGAACACAAAACACCCCTTGCCCGCGTCATTTCTTATTACACCGCACAACTCCCACTCCTCACATATACTACCCTCCCGATAGCGCTTCTCTTCGCGATACTATATTCCTTAAATCAACTTCGCCGACGCCAAGAGCTCACTGCGATCCTCGCCTGCGGAATTCCAATCACAACCCTAGCGCGTCCTTATCTGCTTCTGAGTGTCGGTGCTACAACTATCCTCTATCTCTTTCAACAATCTCTTATTCCCGAAAGCCAAGCAGTGCGACGCGCTATACTCGATGAGATTCGTTCCCGCAACAGAGATGACGACTGGCTCTTCAACCTCATCCTGCGCGATCCTGAGAAAGATCAAATATGGTTTTTTGGACGCTTTCATAGACGTGACCACTACGCTGAAAGTGTAGAGATTCTACAACGACACAACGGCCGAGACCTCTGTAAATACTTCGCCCGGCGTGCCTCATGGGACGGCCAATCGTGGCACTTGCAAGAAGTGAAAACACTCCACTATTCCCCACAAAACGCCACCAACCAAGAATCCTGGGATGAACAACTCTCCGTCCCGACCCTCACCCTCAACCCCCACACAATCTTATTAACCAAGACACCCGCCCCGTTCCTCACCAACCGCGATCTACAACACGTCATCGACATCCACACCCGCACTCACCACCCTGATCGGTTTCTTTACATGACCGAATATGCTTTTCGCTACACGGCCCTGTTCATCCCCTTGATTTTTTCCACAGCCGCATTTGTGGCAGGCTTTGCAGAATTAGCCTCACGACGACCAATCAACGTCACCGCAGCAATTTTCATCCTGCTAGCCTACTGGCTCATTCAGGAGCTTAGCCGCGCAATGGGCTCCAGCGGGAGGTTCCACCCTTATCTCGCAGCCGCCCTCCCTGTCATCCTCTTCCTGTCTCTTGCTAGCATGCAATTCTATTGCAAAATAATCCGCGCTTAAAAAAAGCAGAACCACAAACGAGCAATGAAAACAAAAGACCCTATCGCATTGCAGCCCGGATCCCGTGCACCTGACTTTTCAGCCCTAGACCAGCACGGAAAACTCCACACCCTGCACTCCCTTCTTGCAACAAAGCGGCCACTTGTCCTCTATTTTTATCCCAAAGACCACACCCCTGGCTGCACACGCCAAGCCTGCGCATTTCGAGATCTCTACTCTTCATTTGCAGCGATCCCCGTTACCCTCTGCGGCATCAGCCCTGATTCCACTGCCTCCCATGCGCGATTTGCTGAAAAATACCAACTCCCCTTCACACTACTATCTGATGAAAATAAAACCATCGCCCAAGCCTATGGCACCTACGTTCAAAAAAAACTCTATGGCAAAGTGCACATGGGAATCGAACGCACCACCTTTGTCATCTCACCAGACGGCAGCATACGATACATCTTCCGACGCGTCTCTCCCGATAGCCACCCACAAGAAATTTTAGAAACGCTGCGCCAAGCCTAAAAAGCGGCTTACATATACAACTAGTCAAGCAAGCATTTTTCGCTACAATACCTTTTGATTCTTGTTTACCCAGCGCCTATGCAAAATTCACATGCCTCTGATAAAACCGACAAAAACAAAATCGGCCAGCCTCCACCCGCATCAGATTCAATCCCAGAACCAGCATTCACACTCATAGCTACGTCCGTCCTCAAAGCCCTAGACCAAGCGCAAGAAAAACATCTCCGCGTCCTGGCCGAGTGGGACAACGCACGCAAACGCCTCATTCGCGAAAAAGAAGAGGCCATCCGCTACGCCGCAGAGACCCTTCTAGAAAACCTCTTACCCATCATAGACAACTTCGAACTAGGTCTCCAAGCCGCTGAAAACGCCGGCGACCAAAATATCCTACTCGGATTCAAAATGGTCCACGGACAGCTCCAACAGTTCCTGAAGGAAAACGGAATCACACCCATCGATGCAGTCGGGCAACCTTTCGATCCTCACCTACACGAAGCCTCCCAACACATCCCCACCAATGAATACCCTGAAGGAACCGTCATAGCACAAATCCGTCGTGGCTACAAATTGCACGATCGCTTACTGCGACCTGCCTTAGTCAACGTCGCCCAAAAAATGCCTCCTAGCTCATAGACACTATGCCGGCCGCAGAAGAAGATTACTACCAACTCCTCGAAGTCCCCCGCAACGCCTCGACAGAAGAAATTAAAAAGGCTTACCGACGCCTTGCCATCAAATACCACCCCGACAAAAACCCTGGCAACAAAGCCGCTGAAGAAAAATTCAAAAAAATTACAGCAGCTTACGAAGTCCTATCCGACCCCGAAAAACGCGCCGCCTATGATCGCTTCGGACACGCAGCCTTCTCCGGCGCAGGAAGCGGCGGCTCTGGGGGATTCAGCGGCTTCCATGACCCCTTTGAAATATTTCGCGAAGTCTTCGGCTCAGCAGCCGGCGGCTCATCCTTCTTCTCATCCATCTTCGAAGAAGCATTCACCGGAAGCACAGTCGGACAATCGCAAGCCCGAGGCGCAGACTTGCGTTACGATTTACAAATTACCTTCGATGAAGCCGCACGCGGCTGCGAAAAAGTCATTCGAATTCAAAAAATGGACACATGCCTCACCTGTCACGGCAGCGGAGGAGCGCCCGGATCCCGACGCATCATATGCCCAGTATGTCATGGCCGTGGACAAGTCCGCACCTCACAAGGATTTTTTTCTGTCGTCCAAACATGCCCCCGCTGCCATGGCACAGGCCAAATCTATGAACAACAATGCCCAGCCTGCCACGGAGAAGGCCGCTCTCTACGGCAAGTAGATATCCCCATCAAAATACCCCCAGGCATACAAGACGGCACGCGCCTCCGCCGCAGCGGAGCCGGCGAAGCAGGATTAAACGGAGGCCCGCCCGGTGATCTTTACGTCGTGGTCCACGTCCAGCCGCACTCAATCTTCGAGCGAGACGGCAATGACCTCTTCGTCCAAATCCCAATCCCCTTTGCTAAAGCCATGGTCGGTGGAGAGCTCAAAATTCCAACTTTAAGCGGTCCAGCCATTCTAAAGTTACCTCCAGGCACCACCACCGGAAAAATCTTTCGTTTCCGAGGACGCGGCCTTCCAGATCCGCGCACAGGCGAGCAAGGTGACCTCAACGTTCGCGTCACAGTCGAACTTCCCACCAACCTCACTGCAGATCAGCGCGCAAAACTTCAAGCCTTTCTCTCTGCATGCAACGAAAAGAATTACCCCGCCCACTTTGACTTCATGGAGAAAGCTAAGCCATTCCTCAAATAAACTCACACAAACAACGCAATTTTCCCTCACCACCGTATCGTCCCACCTCCCCTCCATAACACGTGAAACGAGCGCCCGCTCAGCAACCCATACCCCTACAACACACCCTCGCAATCACAATCCTCATCCTCATCACCTTTGGGCATAACCTCACCCACCACTTCGTCTGGGACGACGAGCTGATGACCCTTGTCCAAAACCCCTACCTTAACCCAGCGCGATTAGAAAATCTCTCTGCATTCTGGTCAGGCGCCTACACCCTAGCGACAGGCCTTTACACACCACTCATCTACTCCGCTTGGCTTTTCATCGCGATTCTCTCGCAGTCGATATTTCCCCCATCACCTGCAGCTCCAGCAGGTCTTCATCCCACGATTTTCTCAGCCTTCAGCCTCCTGCTGCATCTGATCAACACATTACTCGTATACAAACTAGCAGCACACCACCTCGCAACACCCCCACTTTCCCCCCACACACCCCAGCAGTCCTCAAACCAAGCAAATAAACTACGCCCGCTTCTCGCCAGCCTTCTATTCGCAGTTCATCCCGTGCAAGTAGAAACAGTCAGTTGGATTTCTAATGCCGGCACCCTCCTCGCAACCCTCTTCTGCCTACTTGCCCTCGGCGAGCTAATCAAAACACCAGCCCCACCTTCCTTACTCTCAGCCACATACCTCAAAGCTTCACTTTATTTTACCCTAGCGCTCACCTCCAAACCCCAACACGTCAGCCTCCCACTCTGCGCCTTCGGCATACTCCTCGCCTCACAAAACTTCACCATCAAACGTCCGCAAGTCCTGCTCCTCATCCTCTGGCTATCCATCGGCCTAGTTTGGACTCTTATCACCAAACAATCACAGCCCGATTGGCTCATCGAGCACTTCCCCTCCCTTCACCAACGCCTCTGGATCGCCTTCGATGCCATCGGATTCTACGCAAAACACCTCCTCTTCCCCTACCCCATCATCCCCGACTACGGACGCACACCGCCTGTCGCCCTTCAATCGCACGGCTACGCAGTCACTGGCCTTCTACTACCTATTCTCCTCGCATTCATCGCCTGGCGCATACCGCGCACGCGTCCCACAATACTGCTCATATTCTCCGCCAGCACTCTGCTTCTTCCAGTGCTCGGCCTGATCCCTTTCAGCTCCCAAAACTTTTCCACTGTAGCAGACCGCTACCTCTACCTATCGATGTTCCCGCTAGCATTAGTCGCCACCCAAGGACTCTCACGCCTACCTACGCTAACTTTCCCCATAGCAGCCATCATCCTTACAGCTCTCCTCTACACCGCTCCACAAGTAACCCACTGGAAAAACAACCTCACACTCTACCTCCACACCGTCCGCCACAACCCCAACAGCGCCATCTTTCTCCACAACCTAGCCCGAGAATTTCAAAAACAAGGCCAAAATCAAAAAGCCCTCCCCCTCTTAGAGCGCGCCTACCAACTCAAAAAAAAATCGCGCCGCTACGCCCCACAAATCAGCAAAAGCCTCGCCTCACTCTACCTCGACCTCGGTAAACTCGATGCCGCAGAAGCCACCCTCCGCGAAACACTCACCATAGCCCCCGACCCAGCCGAAATCTGGATAGAAATCGCCATCATCTACCTCCGCCGACGAGACCTGCCCCAAGCCAACGAAGCCTACAAAAAAGCCATCACCTCCACAAATCAACCCCTCCCCATCATCCTTCGCTATTTTAACGCCCTAACCCAAGATAACCTAAACGCCCTTGCCCTCAGCCTCATACAAGAAGCCGCACAAAAACTCCCCCCACATCCAGACATACAAAACGCCCTAGCAGTCGCCCACCTCAGAAACGGCAACCCCACCCAAGCCCTCCTCCACATCCAAGAAGCCATCCGCCTAGCCCCACAAAATCCCGGATACCACCACAACCTTCGACTCATCCAACGCGCCCTACCCCCCACTCCCCTACCCGCTCAAAGATAACCCCCCCAAGCCAAAACCACCCAACGGTTACGAAACTTTCACAATCAAATCATTGGCCCACCCTCCACCTCGACTATCATCACCCATTTATGCCAATTGAGGAAATCCGCATAGTCGGTGCACGCCAACACAACCTCAAAAACCTCAACCTCACCCTACCTCGCAACCGCCTCATCGTCATCACCGGCGTCAGCGGCTCCGGCAAATCTTCACTCGCCTTCGATACCCTCTACGCCGAAGGTCAACGCCGCTATGTCGAATCCCTCTCCGTCTATGCCCGACAATTCCTCGATCAACTCGAAAAACCTGACGTAGACGCCATCGACGGCCTCTCCCCAGCCATCGCAATCGAACAAAAAACCGTCAGCGGCAGCCCCCGCTCCACCGTAGGCACCTCGACTGAAATTCACGACTTCCTCCGCCTCCTCTTCGCCCACGCCGGCACCCCACATCACCCCAAAACAGGAAAACCCCTCGAGCGCTGGACCGTCCAACGCATCGTCGATGAAATCCTCAAATGGAATGAAGGCACCCCCATTCACATACTCGCACCCCTCGTCAACAATAGCGAAGGCGAATGGCGCGACATCCTCGAGCGCGCCCGCCGCGACGGCTTCGTCAGAGCAAGAATAGACGGAATAGTGCGTGAGCTCGAAGGCCTCACTAGCCTCGAGCGAGGCCGCCGACACACCGTCGAAATCGTCGTAGATCGCCTACGTGTCCATCCAGCCGCACGTGAACGCCTCACCGATTCCATCGAGACCGCCCTCAACTACGGCGAAAAACGCATCCTCATCCTACGCGGCGCACTCTCAGAAAATCCCCAAGAATGGTGGGTAAGCACGCTCAATTTCGACCCCGAGACAGGCTTTACGTTTGCCGAGCTTACCCCACGACACTTTTCTTTTAATAGCCCAGACGGAGCCTGCCCACATTGCCACGGCCTCGGCACAGAACTTGCAGCAGACCCTGAACTCATCGTCCCCGACCCCGAAAAAACACTCGAAGAAATGCCCATCGCCCCCTGGCGCCGCCAAAATGCCAGCCTCGCAACGGGCTATCAGACCATCCTCGAAACTCTAGCCAAACATTTCCGAGAACCCATGACGCGCCGATGGAAAGACACCAGCGAAGCCTTCCGCAAAACAGTCCTTCACGGCAGCGGAAACACCCCACTCCTCCAGACAAACAAACCCAACGTATTACGCCCATTCGAAGGCGTCATCCCCCTCTGCGAACGCCTCTACCAACAAAGCGAAAGCGAGCTCACCAAACGCCGCCTAGAAGCCTTCTTCTCGCGAAAACCTTGTCGTGTCTGCCTCGGCGCACGACTACGCCCAGAAATCCTAGCCGTTCGCATCCCCTCAAAAAATCAAAAAAACTTAAACATCCACGAAGTCAGCAACCTCACCATCAATGAACTCCTCCAATGGCTCGAAGACCTTCAACTCACCAACTACCAGCAACACGTCACACGAGAAATCATAAGAGAACTCCGCTCCCGCCTAACCTTCCTCAAAGAAGTCGGCCTAGGCTATCTCACCCTCAACCGCGAAAGCAGCACGCTCTCCGGCGGTGAAGCCCAGCGCATCCGACTCGCAGCCCACCTCGGCTCGCGTCTCACAGGCGTCCTCTACATACTCGACGAGCCCAGCATCGGCCTCCACCAACGCGACAACGACCGACTCATCCGTGTGCTCCAACAACTCCGCGATCTCGGCAACACCGTCATCGTCGTCGAGCACGATGAAGATATGATGCGCGCAGCCGACCACATCGTAGACATGGGCCCCAAAGCCGGCGCACGCGGAGGAGAAATCGTTGCGCAAGGCACGCCCCATGAAATCATGAGCCATCCCCAGTCACTCACAGGACGTTTTCTCAGCGGAGAAGAGCGAATCCACGTGCCAAAAATCCGCAGAAAACCATACATCGGCTGGCTGCGCGTAATCGGAGCACGCGAAAATAATCTCAAAAATATCACCGTCAGCTTCCCCCTCGGCCTCTTCACATGCGTTACAGGCGTCAGCGGCTCAGGCAAAAGCACACTCGTCAATGACGTCCTCTGCCGCGCCCTCTTCCGCCGCATCTACGGCAGCAAAGAAAAACCAGGTGACCACGATCGAATCGAAGGCTCAGAAGAAGTCGATAAAGTCATCGTCGTAGATCAAAGCCCCATCGGCAAAACGCCCCGATCCAACCCCCTCACCTACGTCGGCGCATACAACAGCATCCGCGATCTCTTCGCCTCCACACCCGTTGCCCGCGTGCGCGGCTACGGCCCAGGACGCTTCAGCTTCAACGTCGAGGGCGGCCGTTGCCCCCACTGCCAAGGCGATGGAGTCATCAAAATCGAAATGAACTTCCTCCCACCTACTTACGTCACCTGCGAAGTCTGCAAAGGAAAACGTTTCAACCGCGAAACCCTCGAAGTCCTCTACAAAGGACGCAACATCGCAGACATCCTCGAAATGACTGTCGATGAAGGCATCAATTTCTTCCGAGCTATCCCCGGCGTTAGCGATAAACTCCTCGCCCTCGCCCAAGTCGGCCTCGGCTACCTCAAACTCGGCCAACAAGCCACCACCCTTTCCGGCGGTGAAGCCCAACGCATCAAGCTCGCCGCTGAACTCGCCAAAAAAGCTACCGGCCGCACCGTTTACATTTTCGACGAACCCACTACAGGCCTCCATTTCACTGACGTCCAAATGCTCATCGAAGTCTTCTACAAACTTCGTGACGCCGGTAACACCCTCATCGTCATCGAGCACAACCTCCACCTCATCAAATGCGCCGATTACATCATCGATCTCGGCCCGGAAGCAGGTCGCGACGGCGGTTACTTAGTTGCGTGCGGCCCACCAGAAAAAATCGCACAACACCCCACCAGCATCACCGGTCACTATTTGAAAAAAGTCCTCAATCAAGAATTCCCAAGCGAAGCCCAAAGAGAGAGTTGACGACAGCGGTTATAAAAATAAATTTCCCATGTGCATCTCTCGATACGTCCTTCTCTACTTAGTCAAATCACTAGCGTAGCTTTAGCTTGCACACTACTTGCAGGGTGTGCGACTGAGCCATCCCCCGGCACGAGCACCGTCCTCGGCGGTGCAGCCATCGGTGCAGCCGTCGGCGCCGGTATCGGATCCGTCGCAACCGATGGCGACGACCGCGCTGCAGGCATGGGGGCTCTAGCCGGTGCTGCAGCCGGCGCACTCGCTGGCGTCGCCGCCAATCAAGTAAATCAAAAGCGCACCGTCTATCCTGTCGCAGAACGTGACAAAAAAAATCCGCGCTACGTCATCAGTCCCTTCGACAATAGCAAGCTCTACGTCGGCAACATTGCTTCTGGCGAAAAAGTTCGCGATCCACAAGGTCGCGTTTTTGTCGTGGGAGAGTAATCTCAAAAAACCGCCCGCGTTTTGCGGCTCTCTATTATCTTATATCACAGCACGCCAAGAAACTAATCACGCCTATCATAAGGTGAGCAGAAAACCCTATCTCTATAGCTCTACTTAAGCCATCGAACGCAACGGCACCGATAACCTCTCCATCTTGGGTCTATCTAGCTCCGGGGCTTGGTAAGCGCCTCCACGATCGTCTCCATGTTGTAACGCATCATTCCCTCATACCGATCCACCTCATAGCCACGTCGCCGTTCTCCACGCGCTCCGAGGGCATCCGAAAAAAGCTCGCCCCCAATCGTCACGCCTGCTTCTTTGGCCACGCGTCGAATACCGGATGGATTGACGCTGCTCTCCACAAAAATAGCAGGCACCCGCTGTTCATTTATCCATCGGACAAGGCGCACTATGTCCGCAAGCGATGCTTCCGACACCGTTGAAATTCCCTGCAATCCTACCACCTTAAAGTCATAAGCTTTTCCAAAATAATGAAACGCATCGTGGCTGGTCACTAGCACCCGCTGCTCCTTCGGCACACGCGCCGCCTGCTCACGACACCACGCGTCAAGCTGTTTCCAACGTTCCGCCAGTTCTTCTGCTCTCTGCCTGTAATACAGAGCTCCTTCTGGATCGACCTCAGTTAAGACTTGCTCGACTACTGCAATCCCTTCACACCACAAACTCACGTCATGCCAGACGTGTGGATCGTAAAGTTTCCCTTTCGCATCCAAAGCTATGAGTCGCTCTATCGGCAGGCGCTCTGCAAGCGCGACCACTCGTTTCCCCTGCTTAGACAGAGCCTCCAACACGCTCGTCATCCGCCCTTCAAGAAGCCATCCGTTGTAAAACACCAACTCGGCCTCTTTGAGCCATTGCACGTCTTGCAATGTCGCTTTGTAACTATGCGGATCGACCCCGGGAGCCATAAGAGCGCGACACCCCACACGCTCTCCGCCTACTTCCCTTATAATCTCAGCAATCATGCCAGTCGTGCACACGACTCGCATGCTTTGAGACCTTTGTTTTTGCTCCACTGCCGTGCTTCTCACGACGCCTAGCCACACGCTCACTCCCAACAAAAGCAACCAAGGAAAACAAACACATCTGCTTATAGCACACATAACAATGTGTAGCCTAAGCTACAACTTTTATTTAAAAAGCAAAGACACGATTTTTCGGAAAAACCTTTGTATAAAAGACGCAGCTTACTCCGTCTCTACAAACTTCTTCCCACTCTCACTGCTTGGGATATGGAATTGCTCAGGCCGCGGAGCTGGCCCGTTCTTATGCGTCCGCCCCCAGTAAGCAGAAAACGACTCGCCGGGCAATCGTTCTCGTGCATATTCGCTGAGATATTTCTTCACCGCAGAGGGAATATCTGATTCAGATAGCACTTTCTCTTCGAGCCCAGCAAGCCGATCGCCGACGTGCGAACCCCCTACATAAAACGCATATTTTCCAGGAGCACGTCCTACAAAGGCAAAGTCAGCATTGTAAGGGCGTGAACATCCATTTGGGCACCCACTCATGCGAAACAAAATCCTCTCTTGCGACAACCCAAGCTCAGCCATCACAGCATCAATTTTTTCCATCACTCGAGGAAAGACGCGCTCACTCTCTGCTAAGGCTAATCCACAGGTCGGCAAAGCCACACAGGCGTGCGCGAGTCCTCGCGAAGGAGACAGATCGATCGGGTTCAAGCATCCGTGGCGCGTTAAGATATCCTCCACGACGGCTCGCTCTTGAGCCTCTACGTCGGTGATATAAACGTTGCAATTCGGTGTGAAAACGAAGGTTTTTTTCAACGTAGTGGCCAACTCCCGCAAGGCAGCCCGCATTCGCCGCCCCTCTCGGTCTTTCACACGTCCCATCTCGACCCACAATCCATAGAAAAACCGTCCATCGCCTTGCTCGTGCCATCCGAGATCGTCCGCGACGGTTGTAAATTTTACAGGGCGCGGCGCTTCATACGGGGTCCCTGCAGGCATCCGTTTCACCACTTCTTCGCGGAACCAATCGACGCCCTTGGTTTCGATCACGTATTTTAGACGTGCACGTTTACGATCCGTGCGGTTACCGTGATCGCGTTGTGCGGTGACAACGCCAATTGCGGCGGCTAGCGCATGCTCGCGTCGCACGTAAAATAGCGGCTTAGCGAGCACGGGATACGTATCCAGTTTCCCATGGCTCATCCCAAATCCGCCGCCGACTGTGACGGTGTATCCCTCCACTCGGCCATCATCGCCTATATGAGCAATGAAGCCTAGATCCTGGGTGTAGATATCCACATCATTTCGTGGCGGAATCGCAATACCGATCTTGAATTTTCGAGGCAAATAGTGGCGTCCGTAAATCGGCTCTTCCACTTCCTCTGCGGGCTCTTCGCCGAGCCGTTCGCCGTTGATCCAAATGTCAACATAAGCTGACGATCTTGCCAAAAAGGTGTCGCTGATCTCCCGCGCCAAAGCGTGAGCATCTTTGTAAGCAGGGGTGCGGTAGGGAGTGGCTGGTGCCATGGTGTTGCGCACCACATCACCACAGGCCCCCCAGGTCGTGAGTCCTGATCGATTGACTGCAGCGATGCACTCCTTAAGCCCCACTTTGAGCACGCCGTGAAACTGGATGCCCTGTCGGGTCGTGATGCGTAAGGTTCCGTTGGCTACCTGATCGGCGAGAGCATCCAGCGCGAGGTATCGCTCGGCGGTGATTCGTCCGCCGGGCAACTTCACGCGGGTCATAAATATCCAGGCTTTGTCTGCGCCGGCGGCTTTTAATGCAGCGCGCTGGTCGCGGTCATCTTGTTGATACGTGCCGTGAAACTTGAGCAAGATCGCATCGGCTTCATCAAAATGAGTGGCTTCAGGATTAGCAAGCGTCTTAGCTATATTCCCGCGCAATCCATGACTCGACTCCTTGATTTGCTCAATGTTTAACGAAGACATATCACTGAGGTTAACCGGTCTCTTTGCGTTTAGCAAATGACAAAAGATAAGTGACACCTTCTCGGGCATCTCGATACCAACTCAAAAGTGAGACACAATCAGCACAGTAGATTAGGCCGGTATCGAGTTTGAGTGTGGCCGGGCCTCCCGCCACGAAGTCGGTGAATGGGAGACAGGCAGGTCCTTTTATTTTGGGAGGGAAGAAGCGATAGAACTGGCTCAGTGAATAGGTGGCAAGCAAGTCCCTTTATGTTGGACGTGGCCAGGGCAGCTTGCTTTGAAGTCAGTGATGATGGTCCAGCATCTCTTCTCACGTTAAAAGTGGCAGTCACCTTCTTTGGAGTGCGCCGTTTTTACAACGGCGTTTTAACAATGGCGTTTTTCTTGGACTGCGGCGGCTGCCGTCGGCGTTTTGTTTAGAGTGCGCCGACTGTTGTCGGTGCTTTTCAAAGCGGCAGCAAGGTTGCCGCACTCCAAAATGCAAAGTGTTGGCCTGGCCGATCGCTCATCTCGCTCCTCCAGGATCCGAATTGCTTTGGGCGTCTGGCTGCAGAGGCGATAGACGTGCTCGTCAATTTTGCGTTCGATGGAGGTGGTGTTGGCAGCGGGGTTGGCCCGCTTGACCGCCAGGATGCGCTCGACCAGACCCTCCAAAGCGTCGTGCTCCGCCCACTCTGAGGCCACACCGAAATGGATCGAGCGGATGGGGAGCTAGCGGATGAGGTGTGATTTGTAGTTGAACCAGCCTCCGCGCATCCGCGTCGCGATTCGGTGATAGAAAATTCGAGCAAACGGCTGTTGGGCAGTCCCAAGATGAATTGGGAACGGTCAGGCGGGTGAACTAAAGACGCCGTTTGCCCCCGCCACGCCTCCTGTAAAGAAGGGCTCCCCGGTAGAATCGAAGGAGAATAACGCGATCGGAGCGATGTCGGGTGTGAACAGTTTGGGAAGTGGCATGACCTCGAGAGCCTGCGTCCGACCGTGGCTCAACCACCGGTCGTCTTTCATGAGGCCACCTTCGCGAGCTTCAAGCGCCTTCTCGTTTGCGTTCAGATAACGTCACGTCAGCGGCAGCGTTTGCTTGAGTTGCTGTTCAGGGATCAATTCTCCGTCTGCGTAGGGAAACACGATGAGGCGGTTCGTAGTGGTGAGGCAGTAGTGTTTGCTGTCCTCGCCTTTGATGAGCCGGTGCAGGAGGTCAGGCGCGAGTTCAACTTCCTTCTCGAATTCGCAGGGAAACACGCAAGCCAGGCGAGGAGGTCGTCGGCGCGTATCTAGCGGCAGGCTTCGGCGGCGTTGGCAAGGAAGATAAGGCAGACGTGGTTGGTGGCGCCGGGGAAAATCTGTTGGTCGCCGAGGTGGACGACGTGGCGGAGGTGGCGACCTTTGTTAAGGAGTTCGCGGAGGGGCTGACCGTATTGGGCGTTGAGGAATTTGTGGAGGGAGGATGGAGACGAGCTGGCGGCGGGCGTTGAGGAGTTGAAGGGCGCGTTTGACGAAGACGACGTAGTCGCAGTTGTCTTTGGCGACGCTGGCTTAGTGTGCTTTCGGTCGGGCGTTTTTTTGTGGGATAGAAGGGTGGCTGGTGAGGCGGAGGGTAAGTGGGGTTGTGGGTGTGGAGTGATGGGAGGGAGGTAGGTTGGAGGTTAATAAAGAAAGGGTTGGCGAGGGGGTGGAGTGGGGGTGATGTGCTCGACTTCGATTTTGGGTTCGAAGGGGATGCGGTGTTGTGCGGTGGGGAGTTGGAGGTCTTCTGGGAGGGGTTCGTAGTAGAGGCGGCCTGTGATTTTGTGCCAGCGTGAGGGGGACTCGGGGAGTTCGCCTATGGCGGTGATGGAGAGGGGGACGGCGTCGGCGGCGCAGCAGAGCATGAGGAAACGGGAGATGTGGAATGTGGTGGGGGTGAGGGGTTGGGTTTGGCCGATGACTTCGACGCGGCGACCTTCGAGGATGGAGCGGCCGTGAGGGTCGGCGCCTGCGAGGAGGATTTCGCGGACGTCGAGGGGGATGGGGTCGTCGTGGGGGATTTGTTGCCAGGTGTGGATGAGGTCGGCGAAGGATTGGGCGGTGGTGCGTTTCCAGAGGTCGGCGGCGTTGGGGAGGGCGCGGTTTTGAAGGACGATTTCGGAGAAGGTGTCTGGGGCGAGGATTTTAGCGGTGAGGAGGGGTAGGGTGAGGAGGAGGATGAGGAGAGTGGGGGCTAGTTGGGAGGTGAGGCGAAGGCGGGCGGGGGTGGGTTTGAGATGTGTGAGGGGGAATTCTTCTTGGCCTGTGGGGTCGGCTGGGAATGGGGGAGAGGGCGGGGTGTCGGGAGGGGGGATGGTGTAGTAGAGGAGGAGGAAGGAGAGGGTGAGTAGGATGAGGCTGGCGGAGAAGATGATGGGGATGAAGATGGGGTGGAAGAGGGCGGTGGTCTGGCCTGAGAGTGTGGCGTGGAGGAGGAAGGTTCCCCATGTGGCAAGGATGAAGGAGGCAGGGCGGGCTTTGAGCATCGTTAGTGGGAGGATGGGGTGGATTTCATGTTGTAATGAGGGGGGAGAAAATGAGGATGAGGATCCAAGTGAGGAGGGTGAGGGTGAGCCAGAGGAGCGTTACAAAGCGTGTGGTGAAGAGGCTTCTGTAGAGGATGAAGAGGCGGATGTCGATGAGGGGGCCTGCGATGAGGAAGGCTAATTTGGCGGGCAGACTGAGGCTGAAGAAGGCGACGATGATGAAGGCGTCGGTGGTGCTGCAGAGGCAGAGGAGTTGGGCAAGGAGGATGGAACCGAGGGGGGCGAAGAGGGGATGGGTGAGGGCGTGTTGGGCGGTTTCGCGGTTGATGCCAGTGTTGAAGAGTGAGGCTAGGACACAGCCGAGGATCAAGTAGGGTAGGACGGCGATGAAGCTATGGGCGGTGAGTGCGAGAAAGCGTGGGAGACGGGGGTCGGCAGCGGGGCGTGTAAGGCTAAGAAGGAGGGTTTGGCAGGCTGGGGGCGGTTGGTTGTGGGTGGTGAGGAGGAGGTTGAGGTTTAGGAAATGGGATCGTCGGTAGGTGAGGATGAGGATTGTGAGGAGTAGGGTGAGTAGGCCTAAGCCGACGCGCCACAGGGCGATGATGAGGGGGGATTGACCATAGAAAGCTATGAGGGTGCTGAGGAGAGCGAGAGGGTTGATGAGGGGGGAGGCGAGGAGGTAAGTGAGCGCGCCGACGGGTGGCACTCCACGGCGGAGTAGCATAGCGGCGATGGGAACGGCGGAACATTCGCAGACGGGAAAGAGGAAGGCGAAGAGGAGGGCGATGGCGATGGATTTGGTCTTGGATCCGCGGAGTCTATGTGTGAAGGCATCTAGGGGGACATACGTTTCGATTGCTGATGAGATTAAGGCGCCGAGTAGAAGGAATGGTGCGCTTTCTAGGGTTAGTGCGAGAAAAGAGAGGAGGAAATCTGGGAAGGATAGGGTGAACCATAGCGTCTGGGTGGAGCCGAAAAAGGGGTCGTCCATGAGGGTGAGGGATATGGTAGATGGGGGAGCGGGGAGTTGCATTAAAAATTCGTAGTGGCTGTGGATGAAGTTGTGGCGGGGTGTGGTGGGAGGATGGGTGTGGTGGTGTTTTTGAATTTTAATTAGGGCTTGGAGGTAGTATAAAAGCAAGGTATGGGACGGCGTAAGATAGAGAGAGGTGGGAGTTGGTGGTTGGCGGTGTATGGCGAGGTGGTGGCGTTTGTGGTGTTGGGTGTGTCGATTTTGACGGTGTTGAGTTTGATTAGTTATACGCCAAGTGATGTGGGGTTTAATAAGTTTCCGCCGAATACACGGCCGGTGAATTTTGTGGGGAGCTTTGGGGCGTTGTGGAGCTGGGGTTGCTTGAGTTTACTGGGGCTGGCGGCGTATTGGATACCGGTGTTGATGATGGGGGCGGTGGTGGCGTTGCTGCGGAAGACGCAGACGGAGTGGGGGGTGCGAGTGCTTGGGGGAGTGGGGTTGCTGTTGGGGCAGGCGGGGTGGCTGGATTTGACGGGGTGGTTTGAGACGGGATTGGTGCAGAGGTATAATTTGGTGTCGGCGGGAGGGTTTTTGGGGAGTTTTTTGAACGAGGGTTTTTTTGAGAATTATTTTGGCCAAGTGGGTGCGGGGATTGTGTTTGGGGTCTGGAGTGTGGGATGTTTTTTTGTGGCATTTAATTTGCACCCGATTCGCTCGAGTCTGGCGGTGTGGTATTTTGTGGAGGATTTGTGGGAGAGGTGGTGGGAGGAGCGTTTGATGAGGCAGGGGGCAGAGGGGAAGATACAGGCGGAGATTTTGCGTGCGCAGCGCGAGCAGCGAAATAGGAGGGGAAGGCGTGCGCTGCTTGGGGGCGAGGAGGTAGGAGATGCGGCGAATTTGGAGGGGGAGGAAAACAAGCTGCCAGTCTCGACTCGACCTACGGAGATTATTGATAATACGGTGCCGAAACGGCGGAAGGAGCCGAGTGGAGGAGCTCTTGAGAAAGAGGAGAGGGAGTCTGGGAAGAAGATGGAGGAGGTCGCGTCGGCGAGTATTGAGGCGATTAAGAATTATGAGTTGCCGCCGTTGCGTTTGCTTGAGGAAAACAAGCATTCACGGGCGCGGAGCGAGAGTTATCAAAGTGAGACGGAGAGTAAAATGGGTGTGATAGTGAGCACGTTGGCGGACTACAAGATCATGGTGGAGCCGGGTCCTGTGACGATTGGGCCGACGTTTACACGGTATGAAGTTGTGCCTGCGAAGGGCGTGCGAGTGAGTGAGATTGTGAATTTGAATAAGGATTTAGCGCGGACATTGCGGGCTGTGCGTGTGAATATTTTAGCGCCCGTGCCTGGAAAGGATACGGTGGGGATTGAGATTCCGAATGAGGAGAAGGCGAAGGTTTTGCTGCGAGATATTTTTGAATCGGATGAGTGGCGAAATACTAAAGCGAATATTCCGATAGCTATTGGCAAGGATGTGAACGGTCGGCCGATGATAGCGGATTTGTCGAAGATGCCGCATTTGCTTGTGGCGGGGACGACGGGTTCGGGCAAATCCGTGTGTGTGAATTGTATAATAATGAGTTTGATTTTTCGGTTTCGGCCGGATGAGTTGCGGCTGTTGATGGTGGATCCCAAACAGGTGGAGTTGACGATGTATAATTCACTGCCGCATTTGGCGTTGCCTGTATTGACGGATGTTAAGAAAGTGCCGCGGGCGATGAATTGGCTTGTGCGGGAGATGGAAGCTCGATATTTGTTGCTTGCGAAGGCTAAGGTAAGGAATATCACAGAATTTAATGAGCGAAAGAAGACGGAGAAAAAACTAGCGGAGACTGATTTTACTGACACGCTTTTTGAAGGTGTAGAAACAGGGAAGAGCGAAGAGGATTTGCCGGATCGGTTGCCTTACATTGTGCTCTTGGTGGACGAGTATGCGGATCTCATGCAGACTTCGCCGAAAGAGGTGGAAGAGGCATTGGATCGGCTTGCGCAGAAGGCACGGGCTGCGGGTATCCATGTGATTTTGGCGACGCAGACTCCGCGTAAGGAGGTGATTACAGGCGTCGTGCGCGCAAACATACCTGCTCGAATTGCTTTGCAGGTGGCGAACAACATGGAGTCGCGGTTGATTATTCACACGGGTGGGGCGGAAAATTTAGTGGGCGCGGGGGATTTGCTATTTTTGAACTCGACGAGTCCGAATCCTGAGCGTGGGCAGGGGCCTTATGTTTCGAATGAGGAGATTATGCAGGTGGTGCGTTTTTGTGCGAGGCAGGCGCCCCCTGCGTATGAGCAGGAGATTCAACAGAAGCTTGCGGAGAAATCGGATGAGGAGACTTTGGGGCGGGAATTAACACCTGAAGATGAAGAATTGATTCGCAAGACACTTGAAGTGATGAAGGCGGAGGGGCGAGCGAGCACGTCGTTGATTCAGCGTCGGCTTCGGATTGGATATGGGCGCGGGGCGTGGATTATGGATTTCTTGGAGAAACGCGGTATTGTCGGTCCAAAGGATGGGAATAATGACAGGGACATCTTGATAGATTTGGAAAGTTTTGATATAGAGTCCATTTTTCGTTGAAGTGAGTGATAGGTCATGGTCGCGATGAAATCTATAGGTCAACAACTTCGTGAGGCTCGGCTGGCTCGCAAGATGACCCTTGAGGCGGCTTCGAAAGCAACCAAAATTAAGGTCGAGCAACTCATGGAGCTGGAAAATAACAATTATTCGCGATTTGCTGCCCCAGCTTATGCGCGGGGGTTCATTCGGATTTATGCGCGAGCTTTGGGGCTAGATGAGCATCGGTTGATTGATCAGCTGGATGGATTTATTAATGAGCAGGATGAGGAGATTTTTTTGAATTCTAATCCGGTGAATTACATACCTGAGGAAACGGGGGATAAGCATCTTCGTTTTACTAAGAGAGAGATAGGGATGATGATAGCGGGGGGGATAATGTTGTGCATTATTGGGATATTGCTTTACAAAGTGTTTTGGGTTGATCTCCACACGCCAGGAACAGGGCTTGCTACGAGGCAAATCGATGCACGGAGCGTGGCATCGACTCCTATAGAGCAAGCTAATCAATCAGAGGAGCGTGTTGCGCCTGCAGCTCCAGTTAATCCGTGGTCAATACCGAGAAATTCAACAGAGGTCGCGTCTGGCGAGGAAGAATTGGGGATTCCTCGCGCGCTTCCCTTGAATCCTGCTTTGGGGAGTGCGGTGGGAGGCAATGCTGAGGGTGAGCCTATTGTGGCGCGCGCAATTCCTGTGGGTGAGGTCGTAGGTGAGGGAATTGTTGCTCCGCGGGCTCAACCTGTTAATCCATCGGTGGGGGCGTCTAGCGAGGTAAAGCCATCAGAGGCAGGTTCTTCCGCCGATGGGACTGCTTCTGCCAAGCCTAGTCTGATTTCTTCGGGGTTGAGGCAGTTGACGTTGGAGACATCAGAGCATAGCTGGGTGCGGGTAACGGAGGTGACATCGGGCAAGGCTGTGGAGGTTTTTAGTGATGTGATGGAACCAGGGGAGAGACGACAGTTTCAGGCAGAGCGGTTTGTGCTGACATTTTCTGTGCCTGCAGCGGTGAAGGTATCTCTTGATGGTAAGGAGTTGGGTGTATTGAGCGAGGAGCGTAGCCCGATGGAATTTCAAATTCCTAAAGCTGAATAAGGAAGGGCAGGGAGCGATGCGCGGCGGGAGTGGGTTTGGTCTTAAGGTGGGTTTGATTTCACTGGGGTGTGCCAAGAACTTGGTGGATACGGAGGTAATGGCGGGGCATTTATTTAGGGCGGGGATGTCGTTGACGCAAGATGCTGATGAGGCGGATGTGTTGATAATTAATACGTGTTCATTTATCGATGCGTCTAAGGAGGAGAGTATAGAGACAATCTTGGAGGCTCATAGGCGTCGTGGGATGGTTAAGCGGCGGCGCCGTCAAAAGCTGATTGTGGCGGGTTGTATGGCACAACGGTTTTCTAAGGAATTGCCGCAGGCGTTGCCTGAGGTGGATGCTTTTATTGGTTTGGATGAAGTGCCGCGTGTGGCGGAGGTGATTGCTGGATTGATGAGTGGAGATGAGGAAGTGCAGCGACGGCATAAAGGGGAATTTGTAGTGGGGCGGTCTGTCTACGTCCCGGATTATGATACTCCGCGGTTTCGATTGACGCCGCGGCATTATGCGTATGTGAAAATTGCTGAGGGGTGCAATCATCCTTGCACGTTTTGTATCATACCGCAGATCCGTGGTCGGCATCGTAGTCGAACGGTGGAGTCTGTGGTGAACGAGGTGCGACGACTGGTGGCGGATGGGGTGCGGGAGTTGAACTTGATCTCGCAGGATACGACTTATTTTGGAATGGATCGGTGGGGGGATCGGGTTGGTCCGCGGACTCCTGTTGATTCGAGCAGAGGGGAGAGTTTATCGACGTTGTTGAGGGCTTTGCAGGGGATTGAGGGGGATTTTTGGGTGCGGCTTCTTTACACGCATCCGGCGCATTGGAGTGAGGAGTTGATCGCGACTATTTCTGAATGCGATAAGGTGGCGCGGTATGTGGATATGCCTTTGCAGCATATTTCTAACTCGGTTTTGGAGCGGATGCGTCGAGAGACATCGGGGGAATACATCCGAGATTTGGTGAAGAGGATTCGTAGAGGGATTCCTGGGGTGACGCTGCGGACGACATTTATAGTCGGTTTTCCTGGTGAGACAGAGGAGGAGTTTGAAGAGCTTTTGGAGTTTATCTCGGAGGTGCGTTTTGAGCGGGTGGGGGTCTTTCGTTACTCGCAAGAGGAGGGGACTCGCGCGGCGAAGATGAGCGGCCAAATCTCGGATGAGGTGAAAGAATTGCGCTGGCATCGGGCGATGGCGTTGCAACGCGATATCGCCTTGGAAAAAGCTAAGGAGGCGGTGGGGAAAACGCTGCGAGTGTTAGTTGATCGGCCGGGGATAGCTCGATCGGAGGGTGATGCGCCGGATGTGGATGGGGTGGTTTTTGTGGCGAAACATTTGGAGGTCGGTGCGTTTCATGAGGTGCGTGTGGTAGATAGTCGTGAGTATGATTTGGTAGCGGATGGGGGCTCGGTGGGGGTGGATTTAGATGGCTAGCATTTTGCGTGTTGTCTCAAGGAGTGTATCGGGGAAGTAGGGTTTTGCGATGAAGGCGGCTTGGCCGAGGAGTGGGTTTTTGCCTTCGATGAGGTCTTCGCTGTAGCCGGTGCAAAAGATGATGCGAGTCTGGGGTTTTTCTTGGACGAAGGCGGCAGCCATTTCTAGGCCGTTTTCTTGGCCTGGCATGACGATATCGGTGAAAACGAGGTCGATTCGGTCTCGTTCTTTTTCCCATATTTTGCGGGCTTGAGCAGGGGATTCTGCTTCGAGGATGGTGTAGCCTGCTTTTTGAAGGGTGAGGCGGGCGAGGCGGCGAAGGTTGGCTTGATCTTCGACAATGAGGATTGTCTTGGTTGGCGGAGGGGTGTGAGTTGGAGGGGGGGGGGTGTGGAGTGCTGAGGGAATTGAGTTTTGGGAGATTGTCTCTGTCGGGTTCTGGTAGGTTGGTAGGTAGATGGTGAAGGTTGTGCCTTGCCCTGGGGCACTTTTGAGTTCGATCCAGCCGTTATGTTGTCGAACGATGCCTTCGACGACGGCTAATCCTAGGCCAGTGCCTTTGCCGACTTCTTTTGTGGTGAAGAATGGTTCAAAAATTTTGGATTGGATTTCTTGGGGGATGCCGCAGCCGGTGTCGCTGATGCTGAGAGAGACGTGGGGGCCGGGTGTGCGGATTTTTGGGTTTTGATCTTCTGTGAGATTGGCAGTAGAGAGGGCGAGGGTGAGGGTGCCTCCTTGTGGCATCATGGCGTCTCGAGCGTTGACGCAGAGGTTCATGACGACTTGCTCGATCATGTTTTCGTCGGCGTAGATCAGTGGGATTTTGTGGTCTTCGCGAAATTGGATGCTAATGCGTTCGCCTAGGAGTGGATGGAGGAGATCGATGAGACGCAGTAAGGTGGCGCTGAGATCGAGGGGCTTGGGTTGAGCAATTTGGCGTCGGCTGTAGGCGAGCAGTTGGCGTGTGAGGGAGGCAGCGCGCTGGGTTGTAGAGATGATTTCCTGGGCGTGATGGCGGATGGATTCTGGGGATTGCGGGTCGCGCTCGATCATTTGGGCGTAGCCTTGGATGACGGTAAGGAGGTTGTTGAAATCGTGGGCGATGCCGCCTGCGAGTTGACCGATGGATTCAGTTTTTTGGACTTGTCGGAGGTGTGCCTCGAGGCGCACGCGGTCGGTGATGTCGATGCCGTGTGCGTGAACGATTTGGTGTTCGCGGATGGCAAAGAAGTGCCATTGAAAGATGTGTTCGCAAAGGGAATGTTCGAGGCTTTTTGAAATGAGAGGAGTTTGAAGGAGTTCGCGGGTGATTTCGGGGTATTGTGGGGGGAGGAGATGTTTGGGGGTGGGGAGGTGGAGTTTTTCGGCGGTTTGTTGGGCGGCGGTGTTGGTGTAGAGGATTTGGGCTTGGCGGCTGATTTCGAAGAAGGGGTTGGGGTTGAATTGAGCGAATGCGGCGAGCCGTGCGATAGCGATGGCGTGTTGTTTTCGTGTGGTGATGTCTGTGACATGGATGCAGAGGGTTGTGGGGGTGGGGTAGATGTGGAATTCAAGGTTGCGAGGGGAGGCTTTGTCTTTGTGGGGGAATTCGTCTTCGAAGTGAAGCGGCATGCGGTCTTGCCAAGCTTGGATGAGCATGGAGCGGAGTAGGTCGAGTTGCTGGAAGGTGGGGTGATGCCAGATGTTGTGAGCGATGAAATTTTCTCGGGGCAGATTTAAGAGGCGTTGGGCTTCACGGTTGATGAATAGGCCTTGCCAGTCTGGTGCTGGGGCGATGAGGAGAAAGCCTTCTGTGATGCTCTCGATGATTTCTGGCCAGTAGGAGACTAGTGAAGGATGGTCGTGGGCTTGGGCGGGGTCAGTGGACATCATACCAGTTTTTCTGCTGTGTTTTTTCAGCAGGTGGGGGTGTGGGGGTGGGGTTGTTTTTTGAATCGAGGTAATGTTTGAGTGTGCCTGCAAGCCCTAGAAGGCCGCTTGTGCCCGTGATGGTGCTGGGGAGTGCGGTGGGGATAGCTGTGAGGATACCGAGAAGGAGGGCTTTGCTGAGGGCTAGGGGCGTGGAGTCGTGATAGGCGTGGCGTTGGAGCAGGAAGACAGGAATTGTGAGAGCGAGGCCGACAAGGCTTGAGATGAGCCATCCTGCTGGGCCTAGTAAGGTGTCGTTACCGAAGAGCATGAGATCTACGGTGAGTAGTGCAAAAGCAGAAAGCGGATGGATGCCGAAGAGTTGTAGGAAGCGAGACATAACTTTTCTTGGTGACTTGCTAAGTGTAGCGAAAGAGGAGGGTGACTGGCAAAACTTTGTGGGAGTGAAATGATGTTTTGCCATTATCGAGCTTTTCTCATAATTAGGAACGAAGGATGGAGACATCGAGTAATTCAGATTTTCAGACGACGGATTATGAAGAGCGTCGGCAAGGCGAATCTCATGGAGGGAAGAGGGAGCGGAAACGACAGCGACGACGGAACGATACGGGGGCGTCTTTAGCTACGGCAATATGGGTCGGAGTAATCCTGGCGATAGGTCCGCTGGTGCTGGGCGGGGCGAGGCCGTGGATCTGGCTGCCGGTGTTGGGACTGGGTATCGGGTTATTCGTTTTCCAATGGATCCGTCTGTGGCAGGCGAGGGAGAGCTTGAGTTATCGGCCTGATTGGGCGGATGGTGCTGTGTTAGCGTTTGTTTTTTATGCAGGGTTGCGGTATTGGACGGCTCCTGTGGAGTATGAGGCGAGGCAGGAGTGGATGAATATTTTGATGTATGCTGGGTTGTATGGAGTGTGCCGTTACGGCTTTAAAAGGACGTGGCACGGGCTTTTGGTGATGGGGATAGTTTTAGGGGTGGCCTGTGGAGTGGCGCTGTTTGGTTTTTGGCTTAAGGCGAATATGGATTTTCTTCCGTATGGGGAGAAATTACACCAATATTATGCGCCAAGGCTCGTGGGGACATATGGTTGCCCTAATCATGCAGGGGCGTTGTTTTATTTGGCGATTCCGATAGCAGTGGGATTTTGCTTATTTGCGGAGAGGTATAGCTGGCCGATTAGGATTGTGGTGGGATTTCTTGGTTTTGTGGTGCTGCCTACTGCGTTGCTTTTGACGCTTTCGAGGGGCAGTTATCTGGCTCTGGGGGTGGTCGGGGTAGTGGGACTGATTTTTTTGGTGCGACTCACAGTGGTGCCGTGGTGGGTGCTAGTAGGTTTTTTAGTGGCGGGTGGAATGGGGGGGGTATTGTTTGTTTTGAATAGTGAGGCTATGGCGCCGCGATTGGCGGAGGTGCAGAATGTGATAGCAAATAATCAGTGGCTGAGCTATGTGCGGGTGCAACTGGCACGGGATGCGTTATTGATGTTTCGAGATTATCCGATTTTTGGGAGTGGACCGGCAACGTTTGGATTGCTTCATCCGCGTTATCACGGGGATGATTATTCGACGCTGGCGATTTATACGCATAACGATTACTTAAATTTGCTGACGGATTATGGGCTTGTGGGATTTTTGATTGTAGCTGTGTTTATAGTGAGTGCGACGGGCAAGCTTTGGAAACGATTGGAGTGGACAGATCCTTGGCGGTTGAAGGTAATGCGATTTGCGGTGAGCGCGGGCTGGGCTGGGATATTGTTGCATTCGTTTTTTGATTTCAACATGCACATTCAAGGGAACGCGGCGATAGTTTGTGCGTTGATAGGGCTTGGCATTAGAAAAAGTGATGAAGGGTATGATGAGCAGAGCACATCTATGGTAGTGAGTCGGGTATGGCTGTGGGTTTTGCTGGGCTTGCTTATAATTTTTGCGTATTTGTGGCAGATAACAGTGCGGACGTATTTTCCGCTAGAGTCCGCGCGGAGGCTGATGCAAGGGAAACCGGAGCCTTCACAAGTGCAGCGAGCTATCGAACTTACGCGAAAGAGCATCCAGGCAGATCCTCGTAATCATCATGCTGCAGGCTTCTACGGTGATTTGATGCGGACGCAGTGTGCACTCAGTGAGAATCCACAATATCGTGAAGATCTCAGCAAGATTGCGCTTGAGGCTTACAGCCATGCGATACGTCTGAATCCGCTAGATGATACACTTCTGGTCAGAAAAGCGATGATGTTCGATCTTATCAAGAAATATCCTGAAGCTCTAGAGCTGTATCAGCAAGCCATCCGCAACCAGCCGCATAATGGTTTCTTTCACAATGCCCTTGGCAATCATTACTGGCGCACAGGTAACCTTGAAGAAGCTCTCAAAGCATTTGAGAAGGCTGATAAAGCACCCTACGGGCAACAAGATGCCGCCAAAGCTATCCAGATTTTGCGTCCGATTGTCGAAATTTTAAAGATGCCTTAGAAAGTTGAGATCGCTATATGTCAACTCAGGCTCCGCTTGCACCTTCTCCCATCAGTGGTCCCTTCTGCCGCAAAAATGGACGGTCCGCAGACGCTTTTAGAGTTTTGCAGTGTAGAACCGGGATCATTCGTGCTGCGGCGGGGTCGGTTTTAATCAGCTACGGAGACACCGAGGTGATCTGCGCTGTGACCTATGAAAATCAAGTTCCGCGCTGGATGAAAGAACAAGGATTAAAAGGAGGCTGGCTTACGGCCGAATATTCCATGCTTCCATATTCGACGGCGACACGCAAACCTCGAGACATTACCAAAGGCAAACTTGATGGCCGTAGTGTTGAAATCCAGCGGCTTATCGGTCGTGCTCTGCGGGCTTGTCTGGACCTTGAAAACATGGAGCCTATCACCCTTACAGTTGACTGTGATGTGCTCAATGCCGATGGAGGCACACGGACGGCTGCAATTACCGGCGGTGCAATTGCTTTGAGTCTGGCTATTGATAAACTCATCCACGATAAAATCCTCTCTACATCTCCCCTGCGCGCCTTGGTCGCAGCCGTTAGTGTCGGAGTCGTGCATGGGCAAATCCTGCTCGATCTCGATTACATCGAGGACAGCCAAGCCTCTGTCGACATGAATGTCGTTATGGACTCTCATCACCAACTTATCGAAGTCCAGGCCTCAGGCGAAGAATCCACATTTTCTGAAGCCCAGTTTCACACTATGCTAGAGCTTGCGAAAAAGGGTATTCGCAGCTTGACTCAATGGCAGAGTGAAATCCTCGCCCAATCAAAAATCAAGATCTGACCACCCAGACTAACTTTCTTAGGATCTCGCCCTCCGGACTTTCTAGCTCTTCAATAGTAAAAATTAGATTGCCAACTTCGCAAACTTCGTAATTGTAACTTAACTGTAATATCTATGAAAAACTTCATCACCGCACTAGTTGTCTCCTTTTACCTTATCACAACAACATTCACCCCAGCGCCGATCCATGCCCAAGCTGCTCCAGCTCCAGCAGCAGAAGGAGCTAAGGTAATCAAACCACAAGAGACTTTCTGGGACATTATGAAAGATGCAGGTGTCGCCGTATGGGTCTGTGTTGTCCTCTCCATTGTCGTTCTAGGTTTGATAATCGAAAGTTTTATGAAATTCCGAGTGCCATCGCTCGTTCCAGAGCAGCTCTACAACCAAATCAAAGCCGAGATGGCATACGGCAACTACCAAAATGCTTGGCAACTCGCCCACGCCAGTAAAACGTATCTTGGAAAGCTTGTAGCCGCCGGACTTGAACGCATTGGCCGCGGAAAAGAAGCAACGGAATTTACCCTCGAAGAAACCTCCACCCAACAAGCTGTCATTCTCAAAACTAACATCAACTACCTATCCGTCATAGGCGTAGTTGCACCTATGATCGGTCTCACAGGGACCGTCATTGGAATGATCGAAGCCTTCAAAACCCTCTCTGCTTCAGGCATAGCCGATCCGGCTGCACTCTCAGGCGCAATAGGACGCGTGCTCTTGGCTACAGCAGCCGGCCTCATAGTTGCCATACCAGGATTCGTTTTTTATTATGTATTTAAAGCCATGTCTCAGACGGCCATACTCATAGCGAATTCCATGATCTTCCGGCTATTTGAAGACATCCCCTACGACCAAATCTACGGTCTCACCATCGGAGAGCGAGCTCAGGCCTCAACCCAACCGGATCAAGTCTACTCTCAAGCAGCTCCCACAGCCTGAGCACAAATACGGTTTGTTCCACACAAACCCCACTCTCTATGTCCAGAGCTGTCATCAAACGACGCAGAAAAAAAATGGAAGCCGTCTTCAGCGATGGCTTCGAGCCAGAATTCCAAGTCGCTCCCATGGCAGACCTTCTCTTTGTGCTACTCGTCTTTTTCATGAGCATCACCACCACCGAGGTCCTCCGCGTCGATAAAGAAATTCGCCTGCCAGTAGCCCCAGACGCCACTGATGCCAAAGAAAAAGCCTCACAAATTGTCCTCAACGTCGCATGGCAACCCACCGCCCGCACCGGCACAATAAAAATAGACGAAATCCCCTACCCCAACCCCGGACAAATCGCCCCCGTCCTACAGAACCGCATCAAAGCCAACCCCCTCATACGTGTCCTTATTCGTGCTGACCGCTCCGTCGAATACGGCTACATCGCAGAAATCATGCGCATCTGCGCCCAAAACGGCATAGCCAACGTCACCTTTTCCGTCATCACCAAAGAAGAAAACCCCGGCGGCACTGCCGTCGCCATAAATACCCACGGAGGACTCTAGCTATGTCTGGAAGTGCAGGCGGAGACGAAGGCGAATACGGCTTACAGATAGCACCTCTACTCGATCTCCTCTTCGTCCTACTTCTCTTCTTTATGGTAAATGCAGGCTCCAGAGCCAGAGAAGCCGAGCTCGGCATCCGCATCCCAGCAGCAGGGGTTTCCCAGCCCGGCACACCCCAGACCCCTGTAAATATCGACATCGACGCCTCAGGAGCCGTTTTTTTTAACAAAGCCCCCATAGACTCTCCACGCAGCAAAGAATTACCCCAACTCAAAGCTCGCCTCAAAGACGTCATCGCCCGATTCAACGATAAACAACCCGTCATCATCACCCCCACCCGTCAAACGCGACACGAACGCGTCATGGACGTCCTCAACGCTTGCGCCGCTGCCGGCGTCCGCAACCTCGCCTTTGGCTCCTCACCTTACTGACTCAATCGACCATGGCCACCAACCCCTACGAAGAAAAAGAGTCACTCATCCAAAGACTACTCAAGTCTCGCTACTTCCTCTACGCCCTCCTCATCCACGCACTCATCTTCATCATCTTCGGCGGAAAAGTCATCTTCGAAGCCGTCATACAAAAAGCAGAATTTGAAACAGCCACCTACATTGCCGGCGGTGAAGGAGGGCCTCCCCCCCCCCCAGCTACTACATCCATTGAACAATCCCAACCCCTTGAAGAGGTCTCCGTCTCTATCCCTACCCCCTCTACCGCCCCCACCGACGTCATCGCACTCTCCATCCCCACACCAGACGCACCGACCATCGCAGTCTCCATCCCCACACCAACACCCGTCACGACCAACGTCACCACCACCACGCCTACTACCTCCATCTCCCGTTCATTCGACGCACGCGCCTCCGCCATCCGCAGCAACATGGAAGCGTGGGGAGTAGGGGGCGGAGGCTTAACAGGCGTCGGCACTGCCGTCCGCGCACGCTTCGTATGCTACGTCGCCAAATACGAAGACGGCGGCGCCGGCTGGTATCCACAGGACGACGACATCCGCGAAATTCGCGACGGCAAAATCTTCGCTGGCCCCATCCCCAACCTCATGAACATGGTCAACCAACTCTCCCGCGGCAACATCGTCGCCGAAGTCATCGCCACCCCCCTCAACCTCTCCTCCCAAGAAATCTTTGAGAAAAAGCCACCCTTCATATACTTCACCGGCAGCCGCAATTTCACACTCACCGATGCCGAAATCGAAAACCTCCGCAAATACCTCATCAACGGCGGCGCCATCTGGGGAGACTCCCGCCTCGTCGGCCCAGGCTCACCATTCGACGTCGCCTTCCGCCGAGAAATGAAACGCATCGTCCCCGATGCCGACAAACCATTCGTCCAAATCCCCAACTCCCATCCCCTCTTCACCAAAAGCTTCTACCCCATGCCCAACGGCGTCCCCCCTGGCATGCAATTCGCACGCTACCCCCTCGAAGCCATCAAAATCGACGACGAAATCGCCGTCCTCTACTCCATGAATAACTACACCGACCTCATGCGCGCCGCCCTCATCACCGACCCCGTCACCCGCCGCCGCATCGTCGACGTCAACTACGGCCCCAACAAACGCTTCGTCACCCCATGGAACCTCTGGCAAATGCGCGAAATCTTCTTCCGCAACTGGACCCCCGAATCCGCCGAAGCCGCCTTCCAACTCGGCCTCAACATCATCGTCCACCTCCTCACCCGCTTCCAAGAACGTCTCCTCCTTGGCCACAACCCCGCCGCGACACCATCCGCCCCCGCTACACTCTCTACCTCCATAGTTTCCACTGCCCATACACACCTCTCGCAAGTGAAAGTAAAAGAAACACACACCTTCAATCCCTAATCCCCACCCAAATGCCCAGCTCCCCCCCCATCCCACATCGCCATCGATTGCTCCGAATATTCACCATCATCCTACTCCTCACGCCGATACCCCCCCATCTACTCAAAGCCCAAAATAACCTCATCGCCTCCGGCGACATGGAACGTTTCAACAGCTCCCACCACCCCTACATCGCCGTAGACCAACAAGGCAACGCCCGCGTCGAACCTCGCGCCGACGCCCTCACCGTAGATGCCTCCGGAAAAATCAACCGCGACACCCAAATCTCCCCCACCCTCGACGCCGCCGACCTCAACGGCGACACCCTCCCCGACCTCGTCGCCGCATCCTCAGAAGGATTCCTCTACTACTATGCCAACATCGGCACAAAAACCGAACCACGCTTCGACACCCCAGAAATCATCCCCGTCTGGCTCCAAGACACCCCCCCAGGCCTCGACCGCATCCCCGCAGTCGTAAACAAAATCCACCTCGTCGACATAGACGACGACGGCCGCACCGACATCGTCTGCGGCGACTACCTCGGAAAAATCTACTACCTCACCAACAGCGGCACACGCACCGCACCCAAATTCGACCAGCCCAATAACCCCCGCGACATCGAAATCCTCACCTCCAAAGACGGCCCCTGGGGCAACTACTTCGCCCCATTCCTCATCGACTGGGACGCCGACGGCCAAAAAGACCTCATCCTCGGCGAAGGCACCTACTCCGCCAACAACATCTACTTCCTCCGCAACCGCGGCACCTCCACCTCCCCACGCTTCGAAAACCTCGAAGACCGCATCACCCTCATCCAAGGCGTCGGCCGCATGCACCTCGTCCCCTTCATCCTCGATTGGAATGCCGACGGCAAACTCGACATCGTCATGGGCGAACGCGACGGCACCATCCTCATCTACCTCAACGAATCCCCATCCCCTCAAGGCCCCTACAAATTCAAAGACCCCATCCCCCTCACCGCAGGAAACATGAACCGCTTCTACAGTTACTCCCGCCCCTCCTTCCGTGACCTCAACGGCGACGGCCTCCCCGAAATGCTCCTCTCCATGCCCAACGGCCGCCTCCAAATCGCCAAAAATATCGGCACCCCTGGCAACTTCCAATTCGAACAACCCCAAGACATCAAACTCACCCCATCCCCCCCCTTCTTCATCCCATCCCGCTGGGAAACCCATCTCGGCGTCGCCTGGAACACCCGCCAACGCCGCGTCCCCGCCTTCATCCGCGGCGTCAGCAACGAAGAAGGCACACCCCACTTCGACCCCGACTTCTCCCCTCCCCCCGAATCCAAAGGCCGCCGCGCCCTCAAGCTCGAATGGCTCGACCTCCGCAACCAAAAAACCTTTCCAGGCCGCTTCATCATGGACAAATCCGACTTCATGCGCATCAAATACCTGGAAAAATTCACCCTCAAACCCCGCACCAACTACGAACTCACCTTCGCCTACCGCGGCGACGGCATCGAATGGGCACGCATGCTTGTCCTCGGCCGTGAAGTCACCGTCGAAAAAGGCCGCGGCGGCGAAGATGAATACCGCGAAGAAGAATTCAAATTCTCCGAAGACTTCCCCGTCTCCTCCTCCTGGAGCACATTCAAAAAACGCATCAACTTCACCAAAAAAACCGGCGATCCCTCCGCCCCCGTCAATAACTTCGAACTCTTCATCGAAGTCAACGGCAACGGCTACTTCTACCTCGACGACGTCACCCTCACCGAGCGGCAGTAATACCCCCTGACTTGCTTAAATATAGAAATTTATAGAATATGGGTATATGGCTGAATCTAATTATTTCACAGTTCTGCATAAGGTGGGAGGCTTGAATGATTACAGTTGGATAAAAAATGGACCCGTTGTGTCTAGCGATGATTTCAGTAATATAAAAAAACTTTTATTAAGTGGAGAATTCGATTTTATATTTTTTCCATATTGCAAAGACCCCTATTGGCATACTGGGCGCAGCATAGCTAGAAATGTTGCTCGCTTCACCAAAACCTTGATAAACAACCGAGGATCATTAGCTTATTATTGGGTTGTAAGATGGCTAAAAAGAAGTCGTTCTAAATTAGTAGTTTTCAATACCCACGACGCGCCCTTTATTCCGCATCGCGATGAAGTCTTACTTCACCATTGTCACTGTTAATTCCTGCGTGAGTATCCACAAAATCCAGCGTATGCCTTTCTCAACACTACAGCCAAAAATGAATGTGCTGCAAATATTTTAAGACAACACAAAAATCAATTATACCTCCAAAAAATTAAACCTATATCACTAGGTATAGATGACGTATTATTCCGGAAATGTAGTGCTATAGAAACAGATAAAAAATATGATATTTTCTTCGCAGGAAGTGGAAGTGTCAATAATCCAATTCGTAGTGAGGGTCTTTCGGTAATCAAAAAGCTAGGTCAAGCTGGTTACAAAGTCTATATTCCAGATCAGCCTTTGTCTAAAGATGAATTTTTCCATGCTTGTGCCTCATCATATCTGACATGGTCGCCCGCAGGCTTAGGTTGGGACTGCTATCGCCACTATGAATCTATAGCTTGTGGTTCTATACCTGTAATTAACTATCCCTGGATACGAATGGCTCATCCATTTGTAGATAGAGAGCATGTGTTTTACTATGATGCTGCAGACCGAGAATCGCTAAGCCAGACTATTAAGCGAGCGCTTGAAAATAAACATAGACTTTTAGAGATGACACAAAAAGCTCGTGATTATATACTTAAGCACCATACACATACAGCAATTTTACGTTATATTCTGGAAACAATTAGATCTATAAATTGATTGATAATAAACTTCGACCCCTTGCCGCAACGCGACCGCCGCAGAGTTCGCGTCCCGACCTTTGTCGTTACAATCTGCTCGCAAGATCCTTTTACAAGCTCTTCCCAATCCTTTTCCAAAGCGTAAAAAACCGATCGTATCGGCTAAAGCAGAGCCAACTACTGCCCACCACAAACAGCCGACTGAATCCAGAGACCATATCGTATGCAGCTCTGCTAGCCCCATTAGGACGCATTTTGCAAACGTGCTAAGTGTAGCGACTCAACCACATTGCCGCCGTCTCCCTTTCCCTTGAGCGCGTGCGACTCTACAAGCCACTATCGCCGATGGGGAGCTGCGACGTGGGCGCATCCAAGAAGCGATTCAAGCTTATCGTGCTGCTAGACAGACAGCCGCTACCGACCCTCGTGCGTGGCTTCGCCCAGCCCTCGCCGAAGTGATCACCCTCATTCAGCAAGGGCAAATTCAGTCCGCACAACAAGCTGCTCAAGCCATACTTCAAGAGTCTATTGCTAAGCAAAACACCTACCAAAACACCCTCTCTACGCTCCTTACTCAGGCGCAAAACGGTCAAGTTGTCCAGCCACCGATCCGTCCCCACCGTCCGCCAGTTGTCGCTATACGCTTAGCCAAGCAGTTTCATCTCGCTGGGGCATCAGATATCGCGCAGTTTTTCTATCAAGAAGCCTTACGCCTCAATCCCCTAGGCGCAGTGCAAGCTAAAGCAGGGCTATCAGAAATTTTATTAAAACAAGGAAACATCCAAGAATCAGTGAAGCTTGCTCGCGAGAGCCTTCGAGCAGGTAAAGGCAAACGCCATGCCCTCGGAATATGGGACACAATTATCAAAGCGGAGCAAGCTAACAAGGGAGCCATAGACCTCAATAAGGCCTTTGCAATTCTAAAACAAGCCACTCCTAGCGTCCGCGCTCGCCAAGTCCACGAGCTTGTCAAGGCCCTCCGCCGCAGAGGAGACGACCGCTGGAAGCAAGTCATCATCGCATGGCGTCAGCTTCGTCGCCCCGCGCAAAGAGGCAATAAAAATCGTCCCCCGATCGTCATCGAGTCACAAGAGTTTCCTGAAACAGATCTCAACCTCGCCAAACTCGAGCTAGCCGACGCAAAACGCACCTACCCGCAAGACCCTCGCCGCATACAAGCCCTTTGCCAATCTATACTTGCCAATCCTGCCTTAAGCAGCCGCGAGTTTGTCCAAGTAGCCAAAGACCTCGTTCGAGTGCTTCAGCCAGGAGAACAAACATCCGCCATCCTAACCATGCTTGAAACTGCAGAGAAACGTTACCCCAGCCCGACCGCGCAACTCGCCATCCGTCATAGCCTTGCCAAAGAAGCAGCCGCCCTGGGGCATGACGCCCTAGCCCGCACCTTATGGCAGCGAACACTCGCACAGACATCATCTGGTTCAGAATACTGGGGCAAAGCTCTATGGTCTCTTGCAAAGCTGGAGAAGAAAACGGGAAATTGGAAAATCGCTGCAGAAACGTTCGACACCTACGCCCGCACCCCTGGCGTGCCTTCTGCACTCGCCCTAATGGCTCGTATAGAATGGCTTGATGCGTTGCTC
>JANWVL010000031.1 GCA_025056655.1 Candidatus Methylacidiphilales bacterium | reverse complement strand
CATGGAGCGACGCCGCCCGCATCGAGCGCCTCCACGGCCAATGGCAATGGCGAGACCTCCTCTTCCACTCCCACATCCACTTCATCGATATCGAAGGCATCGAAATTTGGTCTGAAAAAATCTCGCGCCTCAGCCAGACACCCGACCCCACCACCCCTCAAAATACCACCACCCCCCCCGCCTCCTCCAGCACCCCCATTTGGACTCCCCGCGTCGGCACCCTCACCATCAAGCGAGCCACTCTCTTCCTCGAAAACCTCCTCCCCGAAACCCACACCATCCCCCTCACCATCGCCCAAGACGACCCCCTCATCCTCGACGACATCCTCCTCGCCCCACTCCACCACCAACCCATCTCCGACAAACCCTATCGCGCCGCCACCGGCCGCATCACACTCTACTCCCCCTACGACGCCCTCCTACCCGTCATCAGCATAGACTCCCTCGAGCTCACCTTCTCATGGAACGCCCTCCGCCGCAACTCCCTACACGAGCTCATCATCCATCGCCCCATCCTCTACGTCGGCCCCGGACTCTTCTGGCTCGCCGACGCCATCCAAAAAAAACGCGCCGAAGCCTCCTCCCTACCTGGCACCGCCCCACCCCCAGTCTGGACCATCGAAAACTTCTCCCTCCGCGACGGCACCCTCAACATCGCCGCCTGGGGCGGCAAAGGCTTCACCATCCCCATGCGCTTCCAATCCACCTTCCGCAACCTCCGCACCGACCGCCTCCAAGAACTCTCCCTCCACAACACCCTCATCTTCGACCCCCTCACCGCCTCCTACCCCGACTACCGCCTCTCCATCGAAAACCTCCGCGGCGAAATCAACTTCTCCCTACCCCTCGAATCCAACTCCAACAACCTCGTCCCCACCCTCTTCCTCGACCGCCTCACCTGGAATGAACTCACCGCCCAAAACCTCTACCTCTCCGTCACCTTCGACCCCCACGGCATCTACGGCCACATCGGTGGCCACTCCTACGGCGGCACCATCCACGCCGGCTTCAACATCGGCTACCAAGCCGGCTTCCCCTGGAACGCCTGGATCACAGCCGACCAAGTCAACCTCCTCCCCATCACCCGCCGCCTCACCCGCGACACCTTCACCCTCACCGGCCCACTACAAGGTCAACTCATCCTCAAAGGCCGCGGCAAAACCATCCAACAATGTCACGGCTTCCTCAACCTCACCCAACCCGGAAAAATGCACATCGCCGCCGTCTCCGAGCTCATCCACCGCCTCCCAGCCGATTGGGATCAACCCCGACGCGCCATCGTCCAATCCGCACTAGAAAGTTTCCGCCACTACCCTTTCACCTCAGGCTCACTCAAATGGCACTACGCCATCCCCCTCAGCCACGCCCATCTCCTCCTACAAAGTCCCCACGGCAAACGCGACTTCACCCTCCGCTGGCACCAGCTCCCCCACCCACCCTAGCCCCCCACAAAAACATTTACGCCCTCCCACCACCACCCTATCCTTCCTCCCCCCACTATGAAAATCGCCATCATCGGTTCCGGCTACGTCGGCCTCACCACAGGCACATGCTTCGCAGACGTCGGTCACCACGTCATCTGCGTCGACAACAACACCCAAAAAATTGACTCCCTACGCCAAGGAAAAATCCCCATCTACGAGCCCGGCCTCGAAGAACTCATCCGCAAAAACGTCGCCACCGGTCGCCTCTCCTTCACCACCTCCATCGAAGAAGGCGTCCAAAACTCCCTCGTCATCTTCATCGCAGTCCCCACACCCCCTCAACCCGACGGCAGCGTCGACCTCTCCTACGTCGAAAAAGTCGCCCGCGAAATCGCCGCCGTCCTCACCGACTACCGCGTCATCGTCGATAAATCCACCGTCCCCGTCAAAACCGGCGAAAAAGTCGCCCAGACCATCTCCCGCTACAACATCCACAAAGCCCCATTCGACGTCGTCAGCAACCCCGAGTTCCTCCGCGAAGGCAGCGCCGTCGCTGATCTCATGAACCCCGATCGCATCGTCATCGGTGCCGACTCCGAGCGCGCCATCGCCATAATGCAAGAGCTTTACCGCCCCTTCCACGCCCCCATCCTCATCACCGACCTCAACTCCGCCGAGCTCATCAAACACGCCTCCAACAGCTTCCTCGCCCTCAAAATCTCCTACGCCAACGCCCTCGCAGAAATCTGCGAGCGCGCCGGCGCCAACATCCAAATGGTCGTCGAAGGCATGGGCATGGACAAACGCATCGGCCGCGCCTTCCTCAACGCAGGCATCGGCTACGGCGGCTCCTGCTTCCCCAAAGACCTCTCCGCCTTCATCGCCATCGCAGAAGACCTCGGCATCGACTTCAAACTCCTCAAAGAAGTCGCCGCCATCAACCGCCGCGCCCGCGATCGCTTCATCGACAAAGTCCGTGAAGCCCTCTGGGTCTTCCGCGAAAAACGCATCGGCCTCCTCGGCCTCGCCTTCAAAGGCAACACCGACGACGTCCGCAACAGCGTCGCCATGGAAATCGCTGAAATCCTGCTCAAAGAAGGCGCCCACGTCCAAGCCTACGACCCCAAAGGCATGCAAAAAGCCAAAGAAATCCTCCCCCAGCTCACCTACTGCACTTCAGCCGAAGACGTCGCCGAAAAAGCCGATTGCATCATCATCGCCACAGAATGGGACGAGTTCCGAACCCTCGCCTGGAATAAAATGAAATCCCGCATGATTGCCCCACTCGTCTTCGATGGCCGCAACCTCCTCGACCCCCAGCAGATGCAACAACTCGGCTACCACTACACCAGCGTCGGCCGATAAACCCTACACACCTCCCCCTACCTCACCCCAACACCACCTTCTCCACCTCAGCCACCGGCTCACCCAAAAAACGCCGAGCCAAATCCCCAAACATCCCAGGCACATCACTCACATAAATTTTCAACCGCCCCTCCCTCTTCACCCCTCTCCGCAAATGTCCATCTGCCCACAGCCGCTCCGCCAAATCTCGTGCCACATTCTCCGCAGAATCAACCAACCGCACCCCATCGCCCAACTCCTCACTCAAAACCCCCTTCAACAACGGATAATGCGTGCACCCCAAAATAACCGTATCCACACCCGCCCTCCGCAAAGGCTCAATATACTCCCGCACAATCAACCGCGACGCCTCATGATCCAGCCAGTCTTCCTCGACCAGCGGCACAAGCAAAGGCGTCGCCAACGCCACAACCTCCACATCCGGCCGCAACCTTTTCAACGCCTGCTCATACACCCCGCTCGCAATCGTCCCCCGCGTCCCAATCACCCCCACCCTTCCATTCCGTGTCACCCGCAACGCCGCCCTGACCCCCGGCTCCACCACCCCCATTACTGGCACCCGACCCCCATACCGTTCCCTCAAATCCGTCAACGCATAAGCCGTCGCCGTATTACACGCCACCACAAGCGCCTTCACCCCCTGCCCCAAAAGAAAATCCGCAATCTCTCGCGCATACCGCGTCACCGTCTCCGGACTCTTATTCCCATAAGGCACACGAGCCGTATCCCCATAATAAATCACATCCTCCGCTGAAAGCTGCTGCATCACCTCATGCACAACCGTCAACCCCCCAAGCCCAGAATCAAAAATCCCTATCCCCCCTTCCACCGCCCGTTCACTTTCTGTCATACACGCCTTTGAAGCGAGCCGCTGACCGGGCTTGAACCGGTGACCCATGCTTTACGAAAGCATTGCTCTACCAACTGAGCTACAGCGGCACCTCTACTTCCAGCAAGTTAGCGCAGCCCGTTCCCATTTTCAATAAAATACACACCACGACGACCACCCCCGCCCGACAGCCACCTCCCTCAACGATCCGCCTCCACCCTTCTCATAAACGTGTGAATCCCGCACTCCGTCTTGTTAAACCCCGTCCAGCGTCCTGCCCGCTCACTCTCCCCCTCACCGACCTTCCGCGTGCACGGCATACAACCAATGCTCCGATACCCCTGATCATGCAGCGGATTATAAGGCACACCATGTCGCCTCAGATAATCCCACACCGCCTCCCTCGGCCACATCGCCATCGGATTCAACTTCACTACCACGCGCCCCGGCTCCAACTCATAATATTCCCGCTCCTCAGTTCTGCTGCGAGTCTCCGATTGATCCCGGCGCAAACCCGTAATCCAGCACTCCAGCTCCCGAAGCTTTGCCTGCAGCGGCACCACCTTCCGCAACGTGCAACAAAAATCCGGATCCCTCGCCCAAAGCGCCTCCCCAAATTGCTCCGCCTGCTGTTCCACCGTCAAATCCGGCCGCAACACCTCAATCTTCCGCCCCAAATACACCTCCAGCCGCCTACACAACTCCAACGTCTCCGGAAAAAGCAAACCTGTATCAATCGTAAAAATAGGAAACCCCAAACCCTCACGCCGCGCCAAATCCATAATCACAAGCCCCGCACCCTGAAAACTCGTGCCAATAGCCGCCTTCTCCCCAAACTCCCTCCACGCTTCATGCAGCAGCGCCACCGTCCGCTCACAGTATTTCGTCTCCATCTACTTCGCCCTCCAACTCCCATCCTCAAGCTGAATCAACTCCCCCGGAAACGCCCGCTCCTGCCAACGCCGCGCAAACTCCATCTCCACAATCTCCTGCGGCTTCGACTGCACACGCGCCTGCGCCGCATACAGAATCGATCGATCAGCATTCTCCTCATTCACAATCCGCTGCGCATACCGCAAATACGTCTCATTCTCTGGAGGATTCACCACAGAAAGATAACCCCGCGCGTTTTCCCCCACCACACGGTCATTCTTCAGATTCTGCACTTCCCCCATCCTTAGCCGACGCCTCTCCGTCGCATCCACCTCAGCCTGACTACGCTCCCTTTCCACCTCCGGCGCCTTACTGCGGACGTCCACCTGCATCCTAACGTCTATCTTAACAGGCTCCGGCGTCTCAATCCGCACCGGCACCGTCGGCGCAGCACAACCCCAGAGCACCCACAAAGAAAACACCCCCACAATCACAACCTCAAACCCAAAACGCATCATCCACTCCAAAATAACGCACACCCACAACATTGACAACGTCTCCCTTCACCCTCTTATCTTCTCAACATGCCCCACCCCCTCATCACACTACACCTACTCAGCCTCCTCCTCTCACCCCCATCAAAAGCACACCCCGAGCAGACCCCATCTCATACTCAAGCATCACTCATCGCCGAAACTCTAACCGTCCGCCCAGGCACCCCCTTCTTCGTAGGACTCCACCTCATCATGCAACCAGGGTGGCACACATACTGGCGCGATCCAGGCGATTCAGGCCTCCCAACCACCATCTCGTGGACCTTGCCCGAAGGCTGGACAGCAGGCGACATCCAATGGCCTCGCCCCAAACGCATCGAAGTCACCGGCCTCATCTCCTACGGATACGAAGAAGAAGTCCTACTCCTCGTGCCCATCACACCCCCAGCCTCCCTCCCCCAGGGCACAGACTCCGTCACACTCAAAGCCCACGTCCAGTGGCTAGAATGCAAAGAAGTCTGCCTCCCAGGACAAGCAAACCTCTCTCTCACCCTCCCCATTTCACAGGCCCCACCCCAAATCGATCCACGCCACGCCAGCCTCTTCCAAGCCACACGCACCACCCTAAACCAATATCCCGAAGGATACAGCAAGCCTTCTGACCCCTCAGCACCCACACCAGATCCCCCTCCCCCCTCTCAGCCCGTCCAGCCCGTCCTCGAAATTCAATCCCTCTGGACAGCCCTAGCATGGGCTTTCCTCGGAGGATTGATTCTCAATCTCATGCCATGCGTCTTACCAGTGCTCTCGTTAAAAGTGCTCAACCTTTTGAAATATGCACAAGCCAGCCGCCAAGCCCGCCTCCGCGAAGGCCTCCTCTTCGTCGTAGGCGTCGTCACCACATTCGCCTCGCTAGCCTTACTCCTAGTCGCCCTTCGCACCGCCGGCGAAGAACTCGGATGGGGCTTCCACCTCCAAAACCCCTGGATCGTCGCAACCCTAGCCGTCCTCTTCGCACTCATCACGCTCAACCTCCTCGGCGTATTCAGCGTCGGCACACGCCTCATCTCCCTACAAAACCAAGCCTCTGAAACCCCCTCCCTTTGGCGCCCCCTGCGCAGCGGCATCTTAGTCGTCCTCGTCGCCACACCCTGCACCGCCCCCTTCATGGGAGCTGCTCTCGGCTATGCCCTAACACGCCCCCCACTCGAAATGCTGCTCGTCTTCTGCGCCCTCGGCGCAGGAATGGCTTTACCTTACTTCCTCCTGGTCCTCTTTCCTGCTTGGCTTCGATGGGTGCCCAAGCCTGGCCCTTGGATGGAACGCCTAAAACAAGCCCTCGCCCTGCCCATGGCCGCAGCCACACTATGGATGACCTGGGTCCTAGGACTACAAAAAGGAGTCGACGCAATGGCACTGCTCCTCGGCGTGCTCATCTTATCAAGTGCCGCAGCATTCTGTGTAGGACAACGACAAAACACATCCCCGCCTTCCCCAGCTTGGCGAATCGCAGAAATCCTCTTCACAATAACCGCCCTAGCCCTACTCATCGTAGTCGGCACCATGCCCAGTCCTCAGAATCTCCCGCAGACAGACAACCAAACAACAACCCAAATCGCCTGGCAACCTTTCGACCCAGACCAGCTCGAAAAACTCCGCACAGAAGGCCGCACCATCTTCGTCAACTTCACCGCAGCATGGTGCCTCACATGCAAAGTAAACGAAACCCTAGCACTAAACGTCCCAGAAACCATCCGCCTCTTTCAATCCAATCACATTGTCCCCATGAAAGCCGACTGGACCCGGCAAGACCCCGTGATCACACGCAGCCTAGAATCCATCGGCCGACGAAGCGTGCCTGCCTATGCGCTTTACATCGGAAAAAGGAAACCCATCCTACTACCACAAATCCTAACGCCCGAAATCGTCCGCACGTCAATCCTCAAGGCCTTAAACACAAGCCCCTCAGACCACTAAGACCTCCCCAAATACCTTCGCGAAACGTTTCTCCTCATCGGTAAAGCAGGATCACACCATTGATCAAAGGCAATAAACCAAGCCTTCGCATGCCGTATCAAAAGCACAGCCATCACCGCCGATAAGGGCAACACCACCGCTAAAATCTTCTGCAACGACCAATCAGTCAGCCCATCGATTAACGCATAAAGCAAAACCCCCGTTAACCCAATAATCATGTAGTTAATCGCCCAGATCGCGAGCAAAAAGTAACCCGGCTCCCGCTCATAAGCATACCCACAGCGCGGACAACCATCCAATGGCGTAAACCAATCATAAAGCGAGCGCGTCCTCCAAATAGAAACAAAAATCGGCCGCTCCCCACAATGCGGACATCGCCACCACGTCGCACGCCAAAGCATCTGCAAAAGAAGTCTCATACGATTATCATTAACCCCCACAAAACCTACGCACGCAAGCCTCCTTTTCCCCAAAGACACACAGACAACCACTATTCACTAAAGCCACGTAATAATTTTTCTTGACGCCTCTCTAACCGTCGATAATCGCCATATATTGTATCCTGTAAAAACTAACACCACACCGAATGACCTTTCGTGGCTTCCTCTACACCCTACAGTTCCTCGGAATCGTCCTATTCTGCCTCATAGGCGTTAAAATCTGGACAGCCATGCGAGGCAACGAGCTCATGCGCGACATGTATGAGTTCCGCAACAAAGTCCAACAAGGCGCCCTACAAGAAGCAATCCTCAAACGCCTCACCCTTCGCATAGCACAACTCTCCTTCGGCGAAGATAACAACGCTCGCGAAATGAAGCAACTCCTCATCAAACATCAACTCCGCGGCACCGTAGAAATCAAAGGAAATCAAGTAGCATTCCCCTAGCCCTCTTCAAAATATGGCATACAGCTACGAACCTCGCTCCAATCCAGACCCCATCGATAAATCAGCACCCCCCCCCACCTACGAAAACACAACCCAAACACTCGCCAATTACAACCCCGAATTCGCCCGCCCCATCCTCTCTAACCCAAAAGACCGCAAAGCCGCCGCCCTCCTAGGATTAGTCCTCATCCTCATAATCATTGGCATCTGCATCTACCTAGTCGTAGACATCCGCAACGCCCTTCGCGCCATGCAGACCCTACAAAACGAATACGACCTCCTCAAACAAGCCCGCGACCGCGCACTCCTCGTTGAAGAGCGCCTCTACGGGCTCATCCGCGATCTCTCCTCCCTATCAGAACACAATGAACTGGCCCTCACCGTCCAAGAAGAATTCGGCATCGTCATCGAAGGCTCCGAAGCCCACAATCGCCTCAATCAAACCCGCACACTCAACAAAATACACGGCGACTTCGGCGGCGTAGACATCGTCAAAGCAGACGCCCCCCCCCAAAACCCACCCCCCACCCCCACCCCTACCAACCAAGCTCACCCAGCTCACAACACAAAGACCTCTGACACCACCAAGGAATCCACTCCTAAAAGCTCCCCATCAACCCCACGCTCTACCACTAAAAAATCAACCCAAAACTAGATAGACCCCTATGAAAAAAACCATAGCCATCCTACTCGCCGCTATATGTGGATTTGTGATTGTCGGAAAATTCACCTTCTACTCCATCACTAAAGGAAACACAGAAAAACTCACCAACGCCCAAAACCGTATCAACCAAGCCCAGACTGCGCGAATCATCCTCCAAAATCTTGCCTCTCGCCTCGCCGTAGAGTCAAAGACAGACCCCGCCATGGCTCAACTCATGCGCCAACACGGCATCAGCATTGAGATCGACGGCGTCAAATATCCACAAAGCCAATAAACCTACTCCCTCCCACAAACTCATCATGAACCCCAACAACCCATACCAACCGGTTGAAGACAACCAAGACGGCAATTCCTGGTTCCTTCCTTACGTTATCCTCACCCTCATCCTAATCACAAATTTCGCCTACGAAGCCTTTACCGTCCTACAACAAGGCAAACGAGTCAATGACGAAATCAACCGCATAGCCCCAGCACTGCCCCAAGCCGAAACCATCACTCGCACCCTCGACGCACTCAGCCGAGACATCGTCAAACTCTCCACCACCAACGCCGCAGCCGCCCGTATCCGCAAAGAATTCAACATCGAAATCCGCGAAAACACAACCACGCCACCTACCCGCACCACTCCTACCCCCCCTGCCCAGCAACCCCAAGGGCAACCCCGCACTCAACCGCCACAATAAAAAAACTCACTCCTCCTCAAATCCCCCCACCTCATCAAGCAACACAGCTGTCTTATCACGATCCCGCCACCAACTCACAAGCGCACCCCCTTCCCCCATCCTCACATACAAAGCCTCATACCCCATATTCCACTGCTCCATCCCCCTCAGCCGATCAGAATCATAACGCGGCGCCTCTCTAGGATAAAACACATCACTCTCCACATACACAAAATGCCGAGGCTGCAAATGTTCCAGCCACTTCACCCCCAGACTCGGATATTTAGGATGATACCCCTGAATTAACACATCCACCCTCAACCCCGGATTCTCCCTCATCAACACCTCTTCAATTCCCTCCCCAATCCGCCCCGCCCACAACACCTCACTCTCCCCATATCGCAACAACAGCACCAACCCCTGATCCTCCAAATAAACCGACCGAAAATCCTCCGGCGGCCAAAGCACCTCACAGACAAGCCCAGCCCCCAACTCCAACCGCTCCCCTCGACTCACCACCCTCTGCCTGACCGCCCCTTTCGAAAGTAATTTTAACCACTCTTTATACCCCCTCGACCTCGACAGCCGCGGAGGTAACACCCACTCCCTCACCCGCGCCCGTCGCAACACAAATTCCGTCGCCCCTGTCGCCCTCACAGACATCTGCGTAAAATAAACCTGTTCCATATCCCACGCCCCATAGTAATGCAACAGCGGCCTCAACCGATACTGCACATCTCGCGCCCGCCCAGGATCAATAAGCCAATTGCACCTTCCATACCGCAAAAGCCCTGTCACCGTCTTCCCCCCACCCACTAACGTCAACGTAGGCACGCTCACCCCTCCCCAAGCCGAAGGATGCGGCAAATACACCACCGCCCACGACCACTGTCCAAGCACCGTCACCACTGCCACCATCGCCTTCACCACCAGCCAATTAAAATTATTCAAACTCACCGTCACCCACCCCACCCACGGAGCAAAACACAAACTCAACACCCCAACCACCACGATCACCCCCGCTAATGGAACCACAGCCATATTCGCAACCACCGAGACCAACGAAACGCGTTGAAAATAAACCACCATCCACACCACCGATCCACACCACGCCCCGATCCCCATCGCCACAAGTCCCGCAAAAAATTTCACCACACCATATCCCCAAAGTCGCCACCTACCCCATACCTTAAGCGCCTCCGCATCCAGCGGCTTAAAAGGCTTCATCAGCAGATTAAAAACAGGAGGCGATACAACAATCAACCCCAACACAACCGAAAACGACAACACAAAACCCGGCGCACCCAAATATCGCGGCTCAAAAAGCAACAACAACCACAATGCCGCTGCCCAAAAATTCAGCCAACTCAACGGCCGATAAATCCGCCAAGCCCACAACACCACAGCCACCATCGTCACCGCCCGCACCACACTCGGCTGCAAATCCGAAACAAACGCATACAACACCAACACAGGCAAAAACACCCACCCCACACGCCACACCCGCAACCCCACCGATCGCAGCAAAATCAATCCGACCATTAAAAGAATCCCCACATTTTGTCCACTCACCGCAAAAATATGATACGTACCCGTGATCCGAAATAACTCCTCAACCGACTCCGATATACCCATCGTATAACCAAACAACATCCCTGCTAATATCGCCGTCACCCCCTCCTCACCCTCCAATCCCCACACAAGCTGATCAAAAGCCCACGCCCGTATCCCATACGCAAGCGCTACCCACCACTTCCCGCTTCCCCGCCCGATGATTTCTGCATCCGATACGTCTGCTTCTAAAATATAGTCCGCCCGATACACCTCTAAATAACTTTTCCAATTCAATCGCCCAGGCGCTGTAACGACTTCAGGCTCCTTCAATCTCCCCCTCACCCACAACTCATCTCCATACGCCAACGCCCCATGAGGCACCCCGCGCAGCCTCAAAAACACCCGCCCCACAGCTTTCCCCTTCCCTTCATTCTCATCCCGCCTCCATTCCAAAACCTCCGCAAAACCAAAATAAGTCGCCCGCTCAGTAACTCGGCGCTTTTCATATGCTTTCTTCGACATCCGCAGATCAGAATCCACCCGAAGCCGCCAAAACACAGCTTCGCGCAACTTCCAATCTCCAAGATTTCTCAACGCATACTCCCGCGGCTCCCATCTATCCCACCACCGATAAGCCAGTGCGAGACACAACATCAATCCATAAAACACCCACTGCCTCGCACGCCCCTGCTTCAGCCTTAACCAAAGCCCAAAGAATATACTCCCTAAACTCAACCACAACTCCACCGGCAATTCCTGCAACCATGGCGAACAGCCCACTGCAAACGCTATTGCCGGACCCAATAGCGGAGCTGAAGACACGCTCTCCCTCACGCCCTTTCCCTTAGCAAAACGACTCCTTCACAACAGATTTTTGCTTGGGCTCCACCCACACCATTTGGCATGCTTAAATCATGCCATCTCCATCTGCTACACTACATTCACTCGGCATCCTCCTCCCCCCACCCCCACGAGCTATCGGAAGTTATCTCCCCTACCGCAGACAAGGCGATATCCTCTACCTCTCCGGCACACTCCCCGTCTGGGACGGAGAACTCCGCGCCACAGGAAAACTCGGCCACTCCCTATCCCTTGAGCAAGGCCAAGCTGCCGCTGAACTCTGCGCTCTCAACCTACTCGCTCTCATCCAGGAAGCTGCCCACTCTCTCGACCACGTCCATTCTGTCCTACAACTCACCGGCTACGTCAACGCCGCCGAAGATTTCTACGATATTCCAGCCGTGATCAACCCCGCCTCTGCGCTATTTGAAAAAATCTTTGGTGAACACGGCAAACACACCCGAGTCGCAGTCGGCGTTGCTTCTCTGCCCAAAAATGCCCCGGTAGAAATAAGTGCCATCGTTCTCCTTCACCCCCCCACCATTTGAAATAAATGCTCACGTTGATTCTCCTCGGCTTAATAACCGGCATCGCAAGTGCCTCCTTCGGCATAGGAGGCGGCCTAATCATGGTGCCCGCCTTCCTCTGGTTGCTCAAAATGCCCTACCCACAAGCAGTCGCACATTCATTAGTATTGATCGTTCCAATCTCCCTCGTCGGTAGCCTCGTCAACACACAATTCACTCAGTTCTACCCCCGCGTCCTCATCCTATGCGCCATCGGAGGCGCCATCGGCGCACTCATCGGCACATTCTTACTACACAACATACCCACGCTTTGGATCAAACGCGCATTCGCCCTCTTCATCCTCTACGCCGCTTGGAAACTCTGGACGGGGAAATAGCTCTACCCTCTACCCTCATCCCATACCGTCTTCCCAGCAACAATAGTGCGAATCGCGCGACCCCGAAATTTTCGGTTAAGAAAAGGAGTGTTGCGACTCTTCGATCGAAAAGTCTCATCCGTTGCCTCCCAATCAACATGCGGATCAATGATCGTCACATCCGCATCGGCACCATCAGCAAGCGTGCCTTTGTTTTTCAACCCCAACAATGCCGCCGGCTGAGTCGTCAGCTTGTCCAAAAGCTGAAGCCAAGAAAGTCGCCCCGATTCGATAAACAACTGTATGTAAACTGCCAATTGCGTTTCCAAGTTGATCATCCCAAATGGTGCAAGATCAAACTCCACCTCCTTCTCATAGCCGCAATGCGGAGCATGATCACTAGCCAAAATCGAAATCGTCCCATCTATCACGCCCTCCAAAAGAGCTAGCCTATCCTCTCCCGTTCGCAAAGGAGGATTGACTTTATACAAAGTGTCATAGTCCCTTAACTCTGCATCCGTAAACGATAAATGATGTGGTGTCACCTCCGCGCTAATCGGCAACCCTCTTGCTCGCGCTTCACGAATCAGCCGCACACTTCCAGCCGAGCTTAAATGTTGGCAATGCACACGTGCACCAGTCATCTCGCACAAAAGGATATTCCTTGCCACAATGATTTCCTCTGCAATAGACGGCCATCCCCGAAGCCCAAGTCGCACACTCCACTCACCCTCATGCATCACAGCACCTTGCGTCAACGAATAATCCTGACAGTGATCCATCACCGGCACACCCAACATCGCAGCATACTCCATAGCACGCCGCATCAATTCATTATTCTGAATACAACGACCATCATCCGTAAAAGCCACAACTCCTGCCGCCTTAAGAGAAGCCATCGGAGCAAGGCGCTCTCCTTCCGCTCCTTGAGACAAGCAAGCCGAAGGCAACACATTCACACATGCCGTCTCTGCCGCTCGCTGTCGCACCCATGAAACGACACTCGGATGATCGACCACAGGTTGTGTGTTGGGCATCGCTACGATCGTCGTATATCCCCCCACCGCTGCAGCTAGTGCCCCCGTAGCAATCGTTTCTTTAGCCGTCTGCCCCGGCTCCCGAAGATGCACGTGGATATCGATTAACCCCGGAGCCACTATTTTCCCACCTGCAGGGATTTCTTCGATCTCATACCGCTCTGCAGCATCCAGCGTATTCGGATCGATAATTCGATCTTCGAGTATGTAAAGATCACCGATCTGATCCAGCCCTCGGCTCGGATCAATAATCCGTCCCTGTAAAATTTTAATAAGCTTTTTCATGCTGTAGGAAAAGCCATCTGTGCCGTGCCTGCAGCCAAAGCATAAAGCACAGCCATTCGGACTGCTAAGCCGTTGTTGACCTGTTCAAGGATCGTCGACTGTGGACTATCAGCAATATCACTATGAATTTCAACCCCCCGATTCATCGGCCCAGGATGCATAATAATCGCCGTCGGCTTGCAGAGACCTAATCGAGCCGGCGTCAGACCATAGAGATAGACATAATCATTTACACCAGGAAAATAGGTGGCGCGCTGTCGTTCGTGTTGAATCCGAAGTAAGTAGATCACATCAGCCGTCGGTAAATGCGCATCAAGCTCATGTGCAACCCGCACGCCTAAAGACTCAAACACCCGTGGAACAAGCGTAGGCGGCCCAACCAGTGTAATGTCGGCCCCGTAAAGTTTAAGAGCGTAGATATTCGAGCGCGCGACACGGCTATGCAAGATATCACCAACGATAAGCACCCTCTTGTTTTCAAGAGAACCTAAGCGCTCCCGGATGGTGAAAACATCTAAAATTGCTTGAGTCGGATGCTCATGAGCTCCGTCCCCAGCATTGATGATATGAGCAGGCAGCCTTCGTGCCAGAAAATCTGCAGATCCAGCGGCGTTATGCCGAAGGATAATGATATCAGCCCCCATAGATTGCAAATTGCGCGCGGTATCGAGCAACGATTCGCCTTTTTTGAAAGAGCTAGTGTCGCTGTCGAGATTCAGGACATCTGCGCTCAGCCGAGTGGCCGCAAGTTCAAATGAAAGGCGAGTGCGCGTGCTGGGCTCCACAAAGAGGTTGACAACTGTTTTCCCACGAAGTGAAGGCACTTTCTTAATCGGGCGACTGAGGATCTCTTTGAAAGAACGCGCCGTTTGGAGGAGATAATCAAACTGATCACGTGTAAGCTGGCGAATACTGACGAGATCTTTGTGCGGCCAAGGATTCATGCGACTGGAATCATATATATAGCGTCTTCCTGATCCACTTCGTGCATTTTAATTTTGATCCTAATCCGTGAATCGATACTTACACTCCTTAATGCAAGATCAGGACGAATCGGAAGCTCATGAGCACAACGGTCTATCAGCACAGCAAGTCTCACGGCAGCTGGCCGCCCTAGTGCATGAAGAGCCTCAAGAGCTGCACGCACCGTCCTCCCCGTGTGAAAGACATCGTCAACAAGAATAATCAAGCGCCCTTCGATCGGCTCAAGTAACCGCGTCGGATGCGGAGAGGGAAGATAGGTGCTATAGTCGTCCCGATGAAAACTAATATCAATCTGCCCGACAGGAGTATGATGTGCATGCAGGCTTTCCCATCGCTGTGCAACTCGTCGAGCAAGAAAATATCCGCGCGTAGGAATACCGACTAAAAGCGGATGGTGAACAGCCGGCGAATAAGCATTCCACAGTTGATCTGCGAGTTCATCAACAAGCGTAGGCAAATCACCGACAATCGAAGAAGCTGTGGCAATCATTGCTGTTGGATTTGCTGTTGATGCCAGATCACCTCAGAACCCATTTCCTGCGCAGGACTGTAAATATAAGTCTGCTGCATCGCTTCGCCGATATGATTGAACTCGACTTGGAGATGGTCAAGGTATTCATGGAGCCCGTATTGAAAAACATCTTCGATGGCCGAATAATCAAGCTCGGCGAGAAGTTTGCCTGATATTTTTTCTACAGGATGTGAAAACTCGCCCTCCCGCAGATGCGCTAAGCGCCGAAGGGCACTATCCACCAGACGTATGCAGAACCGAACTGCCCGTGGGAAAATATTGTTGAGGATGAGAAATTCAGCAGCTTGAAGTGGAGTCACATCACTATTGTAAGTCTTCATATAAGCCTCCATAGCAGAGGTGGAGCGGAGTATGACGAGCCACTGAAAAGTATCGAGCGCCCCACCTACGTCCTCAACGCGAGGAAGTAGAATGTGATATTTGACGTCAAGAATCCGCGTGGTCATATCAGCGCGTTCAAGGTATTTTCCAATTTGATTAAATTCCCATGCCTCATCATGAAGAACTGTGGATGAAGAGAGACCTTGGAAAATTTGAGAGCTTTGACGAATTTGCCGATAAAATTCAGACGGTGATGATTCCCAAATTTCCTCTGCACTTGCTGCATTCACAAAGTGATAGAGGCGATTGATCTCTTCCCAGATTTCTGTTGAGATCTGATCGCGGACTAGCCGTGCATTTTCTCGCGCAGTCCGAATACAGCTTTTGATCGAGCTAGGATTGGATAAATCAAACGTCAGGAAATCTGTAGCGCAATCAGTGTTGGCCAGTTGATACTTAGCGTGAAAGGCCTCCTCTATACTTAGGCTTTTGAGAATCGGTTCCCAGTATTGGTCTAGCTTAGTTTTGTCGCTTTGAAAATAGTCGAGGAGAAGTTGCAGGTTAACGTCTACAAGACGGGCGATATTATCAGCCCGCTCGATGTAGCGAGCCATCCAGTAGATACAATTTGCGACTCTTGAGAGCATGATGTGAAATTTTAATTTGTTGTGTCTTCGTGAAGAACCCAGGTGTCTTTTGTTCCTCCACCTTGAGATGAATTCACTACAAGAGATCCTTTGGGTAACGCGACGCGAGTCAAACCACCAGGCACAATCGTGATTTTCTCTCCATAAAGAATGTATGGGCGCAAATCAATATGTCGTCCTTCAAATTTTCCCTCGCAATAGGTGGGATGTCGCGAAAGAGCTATCGGCTCCTGAGCAATGTAGTTGCGCGGATCTGCAATGATTTTGCGTTTGAATTCCGCTATCTCCTCAGATGAAGCCTGAGGACCAATCAACATTCCATAACCGCCAGACTCGTTGGCGCTTTTGACAACGAGCTGATTCAAATGCTCTAGGATGTAAGTATAATCCCGCGGTTCTTGTGCAAGATAAGTCTGGACATTCGGTATGATAGGTTCCTGGTCCAGATAATAGCGAATCATCCGCGGAACGAAGTAATATATTACTTTATCATCAGCGACTCCGGTTCCAATTGAGTTTGCCAAAGAGACGTTCCCACGCCGATAGGCTTCGATTAAGCCAGGAACACCTAAAAGTGAGTCTTTGCGAAAGACTGTAGGATCAAGAAAATCATCATCGATACGACGATAAATCACATGGACAGGCTTTAATCCACGCGTGGTCCGCATGTAAACGATGTGATTTTTGACTACAAGATCTGCCCCTTCGACGATGTCAATCCCCATGCTTTTCGCAAGAAAGGCATGTTCAAAATAAGCGCTGTTGTAAAGGCCTGGAGTGAGAAGGACTACAGTAGGATCATCCACCCCTTGCGGGGCAATGTATTGAAGCATCCGAAGCAGTGCCGATGGATAAGCGTCTATCGGTAAAACGTTAGCCCCTGAGAAAAATTCAGGGAAAACGCGCTTCATCGCCTGTCGATTTTCAAGCATGTAAGAGACGCCTGAAGGACAGCGGCCATTATCTTCGAGCACGAGGTATTGACCGTTTCTATCCCGGACTAAATCTGTGCCGCAGATATGGATGTAGATATCTCGCGGGACATTAAAGCCAATAAACTCTCTTCGAAAATGTCGCGCTGATTCGATATAATGCCGCGGAATAACTCCATCACGGATGATTTTTTGATCATGATAAACGTCATGCAGGAAGAGATTCAAGGCTGTGATGCGTTGGATTAATCCCTCCTCTAGGCGTTTCCATTCTCGGTGCGGAATGATCCGTGGAATGCAATCGAAAGGAATGATACGCTCCACGCCTTGTGCGTCGCCATAGACGGTAAAGGTGATGCCGCGATGTAAAAAGTAAATTTCCGCTTCCTGCCTTCGCTCGGCAAATTCCTCAGCTGTCAAGTGCGAGAGTTTTTCAATAAAGTGGGCGTAATGCGGCCGCGGCTGATGGTTTTCGTCTAGCAACTCATCGAAAAAGCCATCCGTAGAGTAGTTATGAATGAGGTCCATGCCCGAAACATTCTATCTGAACAAAGCAAAATTTTTGCCAACTAAATTGATAGACCATAGTAAAGCCGAATCAGGCGATCGATGGCTTTTCGCGGAAGTATTTTGGCCGCTCTGGAAGCAATCACCGTCTGAAAAAAGCTTCCAACGTAAACCACATCTGGTGGATGGGGATGCACGCACAGTTTTTCTATTACTCGCGCGACTAGATCTGCTGAAGGAGAGCTTGCCAATCGCCGGCCAATGTTTTCTATGGCTTTTTTCATCGCTATTCTTTTATCACTACCTGAGGCATTTTCATGAAAGTTTACTGCCATATGGCCCGTGGCTTCTAAAGCACGTTCATGAAAACGGGTAGCGATATCACCAGGTATCACTTCAATTACTTTCACATGCGGCCGAGGGTTCTCAATTTGTCCTGTGCGAATGTAGGCACTCAGCGCGCTTTTAGCCGCATTGTAAGCAGCATGGTAAGGAATGGGCAGCTGCGTTGCCAGAGAAGTGATGTAGATAATCCTACCTTTTTTTTTCACTAAATCAGGCCAAGCTAGATGACTAAGCTTCAGGGGAGCTTCAAATAAAACATGCATCGTATCCGCTATTGCTTCTATATTTAAATCCTCTGCAGGCGCATAATAAGCCGATCCAGCATTGTTAATCAAAACATCGAATCCTCCAGACTGCTCTCTTCCCTGTGCAAAAGCCGCCTCGATACTCTTATCATCACACAAATCCATCCTGAGTGGATGAAAGCACGGATGAGTGATCGGAGGACTTTTTTTTCGGTAGGTGCCCCAGACGTGATGACCTGCGGCTAATAATCTTTCCGCAGTGGATAAGCCGATCCCGTCACTTGTTCCCGTAATTAATATGCAGAGAGACGTCGGCTTTACTCTTCCCATCGCCTAAAAACCAGCGTCACATTTGTGCCACCAAATCCGCTTGAATTCGAGATCGCCACCTGCGGAGCGATCGTGGTTTTTTCAGTCACCAAGGGGATACCTTCTGCCTCAGGATCAGGATTGCGTATATGAGCTGAGACTGGAAGGAAGCCTTCTTTTAGTGCGAGGCAGGTAAATCCTGCTTCCATAGCCCCTGCAAGAGATAACCCATGGCCAGTGATACTTTTTGTGCTGCTCACAAAAGGCCGTGGCATACGAGTGAAGACTTTTTTAATGGCACGCAGTTCTGCTATATCTCCACCGGGGGTTCCCGTAGCATGAGCATTTATATAGTGGACTGCTTCAGGCTGAATCCCCGCATCTGCAAGCGCTAGCTGCATCGCTCTCGCAAGTCCGTCTCCATCTGGGTCAGGAGCTGTGATGTTATACCCATCCGAGGCTTCTCCCCAGCCAAGGAGTTCTGCGTAGATATCAGCTCCTCGGGCCAGTGCTGTGTTGAGTTCTTCAATAACCAAGGCCGTCGCTCCTCCCGTTCCTACAAAGCCATCGCGATCCACATCGAAAGGACTCGGCGTTTGCTCGGGATCGGTGCGAATACTTAACGCCCGTATAGCAGCGAAAGGCAGAATACTAAACCGATTGCAGTCCTCCGCTCCGACGACAATCACTCGGTCTTGACGGTTGAGACGAATCAAGTCCATGCCCCATCCCAGGGCATGTGCTGAGGATGCGCAGGCACTTGTAAAGCCCAGCGAGGCACCTTTGATTTTGTAACTAGCTACTAAGTTAATGTTGAGCGTGCCAGGTATGCTAGCTACGATCCCCAAGGGGTAACATCGCTGCACACCGCGCGTCTCCATCGTGTGCAGATTTTCGTAAGCCATCCACATAGACCCGCCTGAAGCACACATCATACCTGTCCGGGGCTCTGAGATCGATTCACGCGTCAACTTTGCATCCTCCAGCGCATCTTGGACTGCTGCATATCCATAGACGACATTCGGCGACATCGATCGCAACTCAATGCGCGGAATTTTATATTTTTCAGGAATCTCCCAATCATCACAGAACGGGGTAGGGAAACGGAACCCCTTTACCGTTCCAGCCAATTTCACAGGAATGTTGGGTGCACTAAATTCATCAAAATACTCAATCCCCGTCTTGCCTTCACGCAAGGCTTCCGAAACACTCTTTCTGTCATTACCGATGCTGGTGATAAAGCCCATCCCGGTGATGACGACACGTCTTTTGCTCATAAAAATGAAATAGCTGCGAGCGAGTTTTTTGCCTAGGACAAATCCTGATCGTTCGCACGTGCCTCAGCTTGTCACTCGATGGAGTATGCCGTAAAGAAAGATACCGAAAAGCGATGCAAGCCTCAGTCAAACCAGATGTAGTCTTAAACTTAGCTCAGAATCAAGGCTGGATCAGCGCCGAGCAACGCACAGCCATCGAGACTATATTGATGCACACGCCCCAGGTCTCCGTCTTATCGCTACTCCAGGAGCAGCAGTTGATTACTGAAGCCGAATTAAAAGCTTTGCAAGAGATGCTTTCCTCTTCCAAAGAATCTGTCTCGCAATCTGCCGCAGAAAAAAAAACAACTGGAGATCAACCTGAGACAACTAAAACACTCATCTCTACACCAGTGGGCTTATTTTCTGGCGTGGTAGATTTTCTCCGCTATGCACAGAGTATCGGAGCCTCAGATCTACACCTAGGTGTATCTATCCCGCCAACTGTTCGCCTCCACGGTCATTTAATGCCGATGATTGCAGGTGCTGATCCATTGCGCTCCGATCAGACTGAATCGCTGATTCGAAGCTTCCTCTCCCCAAATCAATGGCAGAAGCTTCTGCAAGATAAGACGCTCGAATTTAGCTATGAAGTGCCAGAGATAAAAGGCCGTTTTCGTGTAAGCATTGTCCGACAACGCCGCGGCTTTGACGCCGTATTTCGTATCATCAATACCCAAGTCCGCACCATGGACGAGCTCGGTTTGCCTGAGCACTTGAAAACTTTAACCGATTACCATAACGGCTTAATCCTCGTCACAGGCCCATCGGGCTGTGGGAAATCGACTACAATGGCTGCCCTAGTGGAGCAAATCAATCTCTCTCGTCGCGACCATATCATCACTCTAGAAGATCCGATTGAGATCGTTTTCGAACCCAAAGGGTGTCATATCACACAACGCGAAGTCCACTCGCACACCGAGTCTTTCGCGAAAGCTTTGCGAGCTGCTTTACGTGAAGATCCCGATGTGATTATGGTTGGCGAGATGCGCGACCTCGAGACAATTTCGTTAGCGATCACTGCTGCAGAGACAGGCCATTTGGTGATCGGCACCCTCCACACTTCCACTGCAGCTCGCACACTCGATCGAGTGCTAGACGTATTCCCCCCTGACCAGCAATATCAAATCCGTCAAATGGTAAGTGAGTCCCTTCGTGGCATTATCTGTCAACAACTCATTCCACGAGCTGACGGGCAAGGCCGCGTGCTGGCTTTAGAGATTTTAATAAATGTGCCCGCTGTGGCTTCTCTCGTTCGAGACGCCAAGACTTTTATGCTCCCAGGTGTCATGCAGACAGGCAAACGTCAAGGCATGCAACTCATGGATGATGCTTTGCTGAATTTGCTCCGACAAGGGTTGATCACGCCCGAAGAGGCTTTTGATCGGGCAGAGCAAAAGCACCTTTTTAATGCCTATCTTTCGTGATCTTTTATGGCGGCTATTGATTTTCTATTTCAAAATTTAATCGAACAAGGAGGCTCCGATCTTCATCTAGCGCAAGGACAGCCGCCCAAGATACGCATTCACGGCGATATCACCCCCATACGAGAGGCACCTGTGACTGAGCAAGAAATAGTTAGCTGGTTGAGCGAGATCTGTGGCGAAGAGCGTTGGAAGCGATTTCTGGAAAAGGGCGATTTAGATTTTGCCTATGAAATGTCGCAGCAAGCTCGATTCCGCTGCAATTATCTTAAGCATTACCACGGCATCGGTGCTGTATTTCGGCTCATCCCGACTAGAATTGCAACGATTGAAGAGCTGAATCTGCCGCCGGTTATCCGCCAGTTTGCTCATTTTAAGGGCGGTCTCGTCTTGGTGACTGGCCCCACTGGATCTGGCAAATCTACTTCTCTCGCTGCATTGATTGATTACATCAACACGACATTTTCTCGACACATCGTGACAATTGAGGAGCCGATCGAATTTGTCCACGACAATAAACTTTCCATTATCACGCAAAGAGAGGTCCCCGAGGATGTGCCTAGCTTTTCCGAAGGATTACGCGCCGCGCTCCGTGAGGATGCTGATGTAGTGCTCGTCGGTGAGATGCGCGACCTCGAGACGATCTCTCTGGCATTAACAGCTGCCGAGACAGGTCTTTTGGTCTTCGGCACACTTCATACCAATAATGCTCGCAAAACTGTAGACCGGATTATTGATGTCTTCCCTGCCCAGCAGCAACCCCAAGTCCGCACTATGTTGGCTTCATCTTTGCGCGCGATCATGGCTCAGCTGCTCTTAAAAAAGGCGGACGGGAGCGGTCGTATCGCCGTAAATGAAATTATGATCGCAAATCCCGCTGTGGCTTCAGCTATTCGCGAAGGGGCTACAGAAAAGCTCAGTGACATTATCCTTACGGGCCGCGCTCAAGGGATGCAATTCATGGATGATGCAATCATGGCAAAATTAAAAGAGGGGCTAGTAACGCCTCACGAGGCTTACATGAAGGCGATCGACAAACAAAAATTCGCCCAATATCTCTAATCCTCCCCATGCATCCTTGGGCTTCGTGGATCGAAATCAACGCAGCGAATTTGTGCCAGCCTTTATGTTTGGAAACGTTATACCCTAATCCAGATCAACCTTTTGAGATCGACCTCGGTGCGGGCGACGGTGGCTTTGTGATTCAATCTGCCATGCAGTATCCTGAGATAAACTTTCTCGCCATCGAACGGCTCAAAGGACGGGCGATGAAGATAGCCAAGAAAGCTGACCAGCTGGGCCTGCGAAACGTTCGCGTCTTGCGTTTGGATGCTCTTTACTCTCTAGAATATCTAGTCCCCAAACGTTCCGTATCTTGCCTACACCTGCTTTTCCCTGATCCTTGGCCGAAGCGACGCCACGCCAAATATCGATTGCTCCAGATGCCTTTTTTAAAGGCTTTAAGAAGGGTCTTGAAAACTGGCGGCTATTTCCATTTTGCCACAGATGATTTAAACTACTGGCAACAAGGACTCGCTCTGATAGCCTCATGCCCTGTTTTCTATAAGTGCGATTTCCCAAGAGCTTTGCCATTAACAGATTTTGAACAGATGTGGCTCGCAAGTGGAAGAACCTCTCACCATGCTTGGTGGCGATACTTAGAGTAAGATGTCCAAGCCAACGCACTATTCAGAATCTGCTTAAAATGGCGTTGTTGCTGGTGGGGTGAGCTGCGGAACAATTTCTGAGAGAGTCTGATTGTTGAGAATTGTCGTGAAATCTGCGGTAGACTGAGGAGGCAAGTTTTGGGCGAGGTTAATGAGCGCGTTAATTTGTTGAGGAGAAAGATTAGCTGGAAGCGGCACACCCAGGATCGTCGCAAGACTATTAATAGTCTGCTGAGGATTGTTAGCTAATTCGTTTGATATTGGGTTCACACTGGGCATACCGGTCATGGTTTGAACGGCAAGATTCTGCGCAGCAGCTTGGCTTAGTGTGTTTACCTGCCCGAAGAAATCACCAGTCGCTGTGATGTCTGGTTGCACTTTGTCAAAGCGGGGCTCAGGAAAACCAGTTATCGGCTCTTCCTCCATATCCTCAGGGGTCAAGAGGCGGGCTATTTCAGATTGAGCAATGAGCTCAGCTTCAGCCGCATCAAATAGCGAGCGCACTGTGTTATCTGGTGGTATTTTATCTCCCTTCTTTGGATCGAGGACTTGCTTTAATACCTTAGGTTTGGGTTTAATTTCGCCTTTACCCTCCTTCTGATACCACAGAACCTTGTGCGTCGTTCGTGCTCGAGGCACTGCACGGGATGGACGGCCATTGCCAGCG
>JANWVL010000030.1 GCA_025056655.1 Candidatus Methylacidiphilales bacterium | reverse complement strand
GGCTCGCCAATTTTTCTTGAAAGCCCCGATTCGAGTGTAAGTCGTCAATATTCCTTGCATGGAGAGGATGGTTGGGGTTTTCGAGTGCTTGAGAATGGAGGCGTAAGAGTTTTCAGTTCCCCAGACGTGGATGAGTGAGGGAGAGAGTATATCTAAATAATTTTTGAGATTTCGGCGTGCGATGAGATGTCCTAAAAGTAGATCTACGGTGACTTTAGCAGATGGGAGGCGATGAAAAAATTGGCTGTTATGTACGCTACTCTCTATGTGTTTGAGTTTCTTGTCTAAAGTAATCCAATGAAATTGAAATTCACCCGAATAAGACTCGAAACATTCCGAAAGCTGTGTAAGCCAAGTCGAGCCAACTCCTCCCGGTCTCCCGAGCTGGTGTAAGTCTTTTGATACAGCTGGACATTCTGCAAGAATGGCCACTACAGGCTTTCTCATGATTACTGGACTGAGAGGGTGGATTATCCCGTGGGCTTGGCTAGGGCAATCACGGAGTGAGAAGCATATGGGTGAATGCATTTAAAAAGGCCTGTTTCCAAGGCGATTGCGAAACGGTTTCCGAAAAATCGGTTGATCAGGCTTGAAATCGGTGGGATGATAACTGCGTCAAATCCCCACTCTACCAGTTTCAGAGAGCAATGTTTTTCCATGAGGTTAAGAAATGTCGCATGATCCCAGGACTGTAAATGGCCTTCGTTGACAGGATCTAGCCAGCGCTTAGGTCTTAGTAGGTCGTGAAATGCGGACAGATTGGGCACTGCGAGCAACAAGTATTTTCGGGCTATTTCTCGTAAGTTGTTGAGGGTCTGGACTGGGCTTGGAACATGCTCGAGAACGTGAAAACAAGCCACGACATCAAAGGATTTTGCACCAAATTGCGCCACTGGGTCTGAGGGGTTTAGGCGTTGAACGGGAGCAATTTTTCTGGAAACTGCGAGACATTCGTCTTCAATATCAGTGCCGACAACTTTCATTCCGAGGCTCAACCCAATTTGTAAAGCCTCTCCCCTGCCGCATCCGTAGTCCAGCAAGGACCAGCCTTCTAGCTTAGGTTCGGCTTTTTTAAGCAACCTAAAGGCCACTTCTTTCCAGAGAAGTTCATAATAATGGTAACGGTTACTCTTTGGGTCGATGCTAAGTGGCAGATGTTTGATTTTCACGATGGATACGTTCTGAAAAGTCTACATAGTAGTCGAGTAGACGCATGGCGTAGTCGTGCCAAGAATTCTTTTGTCCCCCTTTTTGAAAAGACTTTTCTCCCATTTGGAGATTTAGGTTTTTATCGTTCGCTAATAGTAGCATTGCCTGGGCTAATTCTTCTACGTTGTAAGCAGGCACGATGATTCCCTCTGAGAAATGCTCCACTACAGTGGTCGCGCCGCTTTGGTGTGTGGCGATAATCGGCAAACCACTGGCCATAGCTTCAGTTATTACTCTTGCGAATCCTTCCTCTAGTGAGGGGAGCACAAATGCTGTGCTTGAGGCTAAGAGTTTTGCGATATCTGGGTGGTCAAGACTTGGATAATGCTCAAATGTGCCTCGCCATTTTTTCCACTCGAATCTGAAATCAGGTCGGACGTTGCCTATGCAAATCAGTCGTGGATGGTCCGGTAATTTATTTTTAATTAGTTCCCATGCACGAAAAAGATAATGATGCCCTTTTCTCAAACAAATTGAACCAACGCAAATAAACTGAGGTTGTCGAGGCAAGGTTTGTCGAGGTTTAAAAATCTTAGTGTCGACACCGAAATGCGATACGATGCAGCGCTCAGCAGATACGCCGTTCTCAATCATGCTTTGCTTCACAAATAGACTTGGACACAAGATTAAATCTGCGGATGCGATTTCTCTTTCTACTTTTTCAAAAAAAGAGTTCGGGATGGGAATTCGGTAACCGCCTCCAAATTCATCGCATTCTTTTTGCCAAATTTTCCTGAGAGTGCGCGGATGGCTATTTGGAGAATCAAAGACCTTGATGATTTTACGGCCGGTTTTTTCCGCTAGGGAAAATAGAGCTTCGCACGATCCCATCGGTCCTTGGACGAGGTTGACCTCATCGGGGATTTTTTGAAACTGCATCCAGGAT
>JANWVL010000029.1 GCA_025056655.1 Candidatus Methylacidiphilales bacterium | reverse complement strand
TCGGGATTGAGTAACAAGACGTGCGGCTCAGTTGTGACCGCGATGCCCTGATTGCAGGCCGCAGCGAATCCTCTGTTCAATTTGTTTTCGATGATGGTGACATGAGGAAACTCGCTTGAAACCATCTCGGTGGTGCCGTCGTTCGAGCCGTTGTCCACTAAGACTGTTCGCCAAGGGGGCAAACCCTTTAAGCATCGGGCCAGTGCGGCGCGACATTTGTAGCTCACGATGACGACTGATACGCTGGCCATTGCATTTAGTACGGGCGTTCGGGCAGCCAGCCACCGTGCTTTGCGATCCAATATTCTCTCGCTTCCTGGAGGTGTTGCGACCAGTCGGCGTTACGGATTACGCTGTGTGTGAGAGATCCAGGTTGCTCGCGCAACAAATCCGTATTCAAGGGATGATCCGCAAAGCACCAGAATGGCGTGGTGAGTCCTGCCTTGGCGATGCGATACGTGTGCTCTACATGTTCAAGCGCGTTTCGGAATCGCTCATCTAGATAACCCACTTCATTGACGGCGCGGGCGGTGTAAAAGCTGAAGGCACCAACAAGCGCAGGGTAGCACAGTAGCCAATCGTTTGCGTGCCGTATGAGCATCTCCCGCCAACGATTTTTTCGACCATGCAAACCAAAGTTCAAGTGATGTATTTGGAAACGATGAGCCCAGTCGATGTAGTATCTGAGCGCGAGGCTGGAAATTAGAAGCATGTCATCCTCCATCAAAAACAAATACTGGCACTTGCGCTCGAGCAGGTGCCGTAATGCTGCGTTTTTCGCTGCGGCGACTCCTTGGTTGCAGGGCAAGCGGATCACATGGATTCCGCGTTGGGCACAGTCGCGTAAAAACGTTTCGTATCCGCTTTGATCGCTCGAGTCATCAACCACAACGCGAACGTCTGCATGGCCCCATTGATGACGGTCTAAACTTCGAGTGCAATTTTTCAGGAAGTCTAAGCGGTTATAGGTGATCACGGCCAGACCTACCGATTTAGCGAGAGGTGGGGAGGACTTGCGCAGTTGGCTTCGCATCTGCCACAATCGACACTGCGTCACGGGGAAGTGGATCGCCCAACGACAAACTTCGCGAACTCGCCTCACACGGTCGGGCTGAGTGGCACGCCATGATTCACGCATGGTTCGTCAAGCGGGATAGGACAAGTTGCTCCCATTGGCGAAGGGTTTGATCCGGGCCAAAATGCCTAAGGATGCGGTCGCGGTTTTGGCGGCCTAGGCTCGCGCGAAGTTCGGGGTTAGCGAATAGCGATTCGATCCGCACGGCGAGCCCCACCGAATCCCTAGGGTCAAAAAGCCACGGCTCGTTTATGGACCCTGCCACCTCTTGTATTCCCGGGATGCGGGTTGCGATAATCGGCAGGCCCGCATACATGTACTCCATAAGAGCATTGGGTTGGCCCTCGTTTGAGGAGGAGAGGAGTCCAACGTCGGCCGAGTTTAAGAATTCAAGGATTTCATCGTGCGATCTCGCGCCGTGATATGACACGTGTGAGGAGAGTTGGAGGTGCCGAACTCGGGCAAGGAATTGCTGCTCGTCCTCGGCTGAGAGAAATCCGCCAAAAAAATGCATACGAAAAGGGATCTGGCGTTCTTTTAACAGCCGCAGTGCCTCCAAAATCGTTTCGTAATCCTTTTGGGGGAAGAAGTTCGCTACGTGAACCAGCGATAGGTCAAGGTCGAGAGGAAAACGAGTCGATTTGTTTTGTATCAATGCGCCTTCGGGGATGAAGCAGTTTCGTATTATGAATACTTCATCAGGTTTGAGGTTAAACTTGTCTCGTAGAAAGCGCGCCCCGATGAGAGAGTTTGCCACAAAAAGTGGTTTGTGGCGTAACACACCGCGCACGAACGCTCGGTTGTAAGAGATTTTCCCGTCATCGTATCCACCTCGGTGATTCCATACGCAAATCCCCGCAGACCACTTGGAATAGTAAGCCGACGCGATGAGAGAGGGCCAAAATGTGAAAGGGATAACGACATCAAATTTCCTCTTCGCGAGGTGTTTCGGAAGCGAGTAGTATTGGATCTGCATAAGCGCATGGCCGATCCAAGACATTAGATTGGTTGCGGGTCGGGCGAAAAGACGACGCCCCCTCAGTTGCCACCGGATTTCCTGATATTCCAAACCCCAGCGTTTCAGTTTGGGAACCAAGCTGCCTAAGCCCCTTCGATTGGCGAAACCCCAAACTTCGACGGCATGGCCGCGGTCTTTCAGGTAGCGAGCGAGCAAGAAACCCTGATGCTCCGCTCCTCCCTCGGTGAGCATGGGCAAAAAAATGAGGATTTTCAAACGAGAGGACTACCGGTGCGCCAACACCTCGACAATTGAGGGCAAGCCGTA
>JANWVL010000028.1 GCA_025056655.1 Candidatus Methylacidiphilales bacterium | reverse complement strand
CTCAAACCCTATCGGATCCGGTTGCAGGAAGCGGCCGTGGACCGTGCTATAGATGCGGTTGCGGTAATACTTAGCCAGTAACGGCGAACCTTCCTTCGAGCCAGAGGCCGCACTCTGTATAGGCTTGGGAAGCAAATCGTATAGACCTGAGCCAATGCCGTCGTTTCAGTTTGCAAGCATTTCGCGCCCAGTGAACCAGAAGCGGGTGGGGCTGGCATTGTAGGAGGTAAAGTTATTCGCTGTGCTGCTGTCGGCGAGGTGGGCTTTTCCATAGACGGCGTGTCGGGTGCGGAGGATCTCGGTGCCTTGGAGAGCGATGAGGCGGGCGGTGCTGCCGAGGATGTCTTCTTGCAGGTAGTAGGCGTGTGCGGCGCGGTTGCCTACCAGGTCGTATGTCCAGCTTTGGGTTTTGCTAGCGTTCGCGTTGTTAACCGTTCCGCATTGCACTTGCGTAACTTGCCCAATGTCGTCGTAGATGTAAAGATCTTTTTTGGTGAAAATGTTATCAGCGGTTTTATAGATGGGTGATCGAGTGATCCCGGCAACGGGAGGGCTGCCTCTGTGCCGGTTCTGATTTTTCTACGATATTTGGGACGAGATGTCGAAGAGTCGCCTTAGAGACGAGCCTATGCCTCCCATAGAATATCCACACGGAAATTGCCTTCGTGATTTCTATGCAGTGTGTTAATTACACCGTTAATTAATAATAGTCAATAATTTGTCTACTACGTGCCCTTTTTCACCACCGCACTTAGTCAAATGTTTTTTGACTTTTCTCTTCCCTCAACCCTTATTCCACTGAAATTAGCGAGAAACCTACGTCCTCTTTATTTCTTTATTTTTTTTCCTACAAGACGGAGGTTATTCCCCCAAAAAAAACATGCAAAGCAACTTTATCATTTCTATATGTGGCACCAACTGCAGCATATCTTAATTTTGATCAATCACTTATCAATGCGTTTTTCTTGTCACCTTTGTCAGAGATATTGGAAGATTTTTCATCAGACTTTATATATGAATTAAAAGGATAATAAGTAGTGACTCCCCCAGTAAGAATTACATTAGTATCGGTATAACGCTTATATCCATCGTTTAACGTTACCAACAACCGATCTGCATTATCAAATCTATGGCTATTGAATTTATGAAATAGCATTTTACATAGATTACTGGTTACCTTTGAATTGAAGTTACTTTTAATAATGAAGCAATGATCTTTAATCTTTCCATCTGAAATTTCATAAACTATAATTAAATCAAGATCATTCAAATCAATTCTGTCTCTAGAGAAAAGACTAACACTGGTTATTAAGAAAAGAAAAATAAATATAAATTTAGCCATAGAAATCTAAGCAGTATTAGGATACTTATAGTCCCATACAGTTCTACAAGCTGGTGGCAGTTCTCTAAATTTACAGCATGTTCCTAGAGGAGGTGGAGTAGCAGCTGCCCTTGCTTTATTCCTGGCTACACCCTCGTTAGCATCTGCTACTTTGGGACCTTCAACTGACAAAGCACATGGTGGGATTGGCCCATCTATTAGCTGAAATAATGCATGACATATGAAATACTCAACATATTTAGCCAACCCCTCCGGATCCGTATAATTCAACGGACTATTATTCACATATCTATACCAATTCACATCCTTAGCATCAAACCCTATCGGATCCGGTTGCAGGAAGCGGCCGTGGACCGTGCTATAGATGCGGTTGCGGTAATCGTAAAGCCCTGCTCCTATCCCCCCATACTCATTCCCTAACATCTCCCGCCCTGTATACCAAAACCGCGTCATCGTATGATTGTAATAGGGTTGCCCATTCTGCAAAAATCTCACCCGCCCATACACATCATACTGCGCACGCAACACCTCATCTCCGTTCCAATTCGTCACCTGCACTATATTCCCAAATAAATACTCTGAATAATGACTTTTCATCGCCTACTGTGTCCACCTCGAATATCAAATTGTTGTCCGTTCGTCCTAATCATCCTCCCTTTTTTATATCAACTTATTCAGAATTATTTCACTCTTAATTGGCAAAAATTGATTTGACCTCGTTAACCTCTATACAGACCTAATTAAAATCCAGGACTAAAGCCTAGTATCCGATCTGCAAATCCCATCGATAACTGATACATATTATAATCTATATCATCTCTCCACCTCCCATAAGGAATGACATTATTTTTTACATTTGGAAATTCTAGTTTTAAATACGGCTGATTTAATTGATGTATAAATTCACGCCTTAAGATGAGCACGTAATGTTCTTTCTCTGAGAGACATCCATATATCCCATTTGCTATCAGATTATTTTCCTTATCTAAAAAATATATAGTAAAAGAAGCCCCTACTAACTTTCTCTTTTTGATCTTCTCAAGTTTCGGAACTTTGAGATATGTGTTTTTAATAAAATTCAACTTAAAATCATCATAAATCTCACTCATTATACATTCATTTCCCATGCCCGAATCGATCAACACTTTGTCTATCTTATCAATATCCTGAGGACTAAGAGGATTGTCTATATAGTCCTCAGCTATCAACTCACCAATCCATAATAGGCTGATGCATATTTTAACTATGATTAATTGCTTTTTCATTTCTTTGGACACTTAATAGTTCTTGTCTTTCCACATTTCGACGTGTCTATAAAATTCCTCCTTGCTACTACATACCAACCAAATTGACATGTAACTTTAACTTTCACTTCGCAACAGTCAGGCTTCTCTTTACATATCTTATTTGCTACTGCATTGATGGCCCCATCAATATCTTCACCTGCATTGCTAGAATCATAACCTCGAGGATGGTTATTCAAGTCAGGCCCAGAATCTTTATCAAATCCTTCTTGCTTGTTTAGCTCATCACCTTTACATGTCAAATAAAAACATGGCCCAGGATCAGAGCCATTTTTGCGCTGTTCTTCCCTGTTCTTGAAGTGCTCATTCGCGTTATCTGGCCCTAGCGTCCTATGCCCCATGAACACCTCTCCGGAACATAGCCCCCACGGATCTCTATACTTTAACACCCCATTCCCCACATATCTATACCAATTCACATCCCCAGCCTCAAAGCCGATCGGATCCGGTTGCAGGAAGCGGCCGTGGACTGTGCTATAGATGCGGTTTCTATAATCATATAAACCCGCTCCAAGCCCACCCCACGTATTCACCAACATCTCTCGCCCTGTATACCCTACCCTCAGCTTTGTCGCACTGTAATACGGCTGACCGCTCGGCGTAAAATACCTCGCCCGCCCATACGCATCATACCGCACACTCAACACACCATCCCCGTTCCCATCCGTCACCCGCACCACACTCCCTAACACATCCTCCTGCATATAAT
>JANWVL010000027.1 GCA_025056655.1 Candidatus Methylacidiphilales bacterium | reverse complement strand
TGACGGTTTAATGAAATCATCGGATGGCGCTCTGTTGAGTAATAGAGAAATTATGCAGAAAGCCATCGGAGATACAATAAAAATACTTAAAGAGAAGACTGGCAGGGAGTTTAAGCCTACTTTTATAAGAGAAGCAATCGCCTGTTATAAGCGCCTGACGCCAGAATTTATACAGATTGCCATAGCATATAACTTCTCTATGAGCTTTATTAAGAAAGCCAGTATGATGAGCCCAACCGCTCAAAATGAAATGGCACAAGCTATTATAAATAGTCGAGATGATGAAAGAAATGTAGAGAAACAAAATAGAAGATATGGATCTGGTAATCGGTCGTTAGTGGAACGAATGAAGAAAATAAAATTGCAAATAGGTTTGTTAGCCGATAATATCTTAAACAGCAAGAATAAAATTTTTGCCGCTAATCCTGAAAATAAGGAAGAAATAGTTCAGTCAATAAAATCCTCTATCATACAACTGAAGCACATTCTGGATTATATTGAAGGTGTATCTCGCAAAGGATAAGATATGAACGGAAAAGTATACCGATATGATACAGAAATAGAGCTACAGAAATACTGGGTAGAGTCTATCAAACTAAGAGTAAGAAGAACTTTTCTGTATGGCGGTTTATTTTTTCTAACCTTATCATTGACCCTTATTTCAGAAAATTTAAGAGATTTAATCACCCTCCCGTTTAATAATACAATAGCATATGGTTATTTAGACACAAAGAATTTAGATCGTGACTTTGGTTTTTTAAAAATATATAGAGTTAATGTTATTTATATACACGAAAACTCTGTTTATAAATTGCCATCTTTTTTAATAGATTATAATGCTGAATGTGATAATCCAAATTCGGTCGAGAATAGTTATTTTATACCCCCCATCTTGTGCAAATTTCTGATAGAAACAGGATATGATCGTTTAGATAGTGAAAATGATATTATACCCATTCGTATTAGATTGGACAACCCAAACAAAGGGATGCCGTACTTAAGTGGTGGCATAATATATAGCATTGCAATTGTGTTTTTCTTTCTAACCGTCTCATCTATATCTTTATTCATCTATAATTTATTTAAAATGAACGTTGAGTTTCGTTATTTATACGGCACGACAATAAGTATTCCTATTATCAAAATTCTCACAATCAATTCACGTTTAGAATATAATGATAATAAAAATAATGGCTCGACATGATTTATAATAAATTATTTTAATTTCGGCCTCACTCTCTCTGTCTTGTGCAATATAAATAGATACTTTTCACAATCATTTGTTTGTATTTTGCTATAAAATCAAACACTTTGCACTATTATATTTCATCTTGGCGCAAATTACGTTTACTGATGAGTTGCGGCTCTACATGACATACTGAATTTAAGTTCTTCAGCTCATCGATATTTTGAAGAGATGCTGCTATGTTTTTATCTTCCCTTTCAAGCCATGCCGCATTAGGGGCATAAGGGATAATTTCAGAGACGACAAATCCAAGTTCTTTAAATTCATCTTTCTTATCTAAAATAAAACAGTTTGTTTCTAGCCGTACGAAAATCCTACCAGTAGGCACACATAAGAGTCCACCTTCGCCTTGATAAACCGCAGTCGTGTTCATTTCTGTGTCGAATGTACCATCTCCTTCTAAAATGCAAAAAATATCGCCACCCTCCTCTATCATTAGAATTTCTTCTCTATCAGAACATTGATATGAAGATGTACATTTGACTGCATAATAGACTGAAGAAAGCGTGTAGATGACCTCATGCTGTCCTGTCTTTATCCTTAAATTCGTCGGGTACTGATAAAGTTTGTTTTTTGTTCCCATGGCTCTCCTCCTGCGACATCAAAATATGTGGCTGTAATCCTAATCATACCATTTATACATCAGACTAGATATTGTTGCACATCGTGCTATTAATAATATCATAGCCTTTGCTCTGGTGAAGTATATGATAGAATAATATACAATTAATTAATCAATGAGCTAATAAAAATCATTCGTATTCTATTTATATGTGTTCTCTCAAATTGCTGTGGATCTCATTAGCTGGTATCAACAAGCGTGTTTCTTTTTAACGTTTTCTGGGGAGTAGCGAAAATTGGTTTTGTTTGTATTATAATATATATCATGGTTGAATCACATCCTCTCATATTTCGCATGATGTTCGGTCATCATACTTTTTATCCAGTGTATTACAATGCACATCGTGTTATTAATAAGTATCCCGAACAACTCTTTTTGTCCTGTATGTATGGATTAATGACAAAAACTAATGATGACCGTAATACTGCAGATCGCCTGATTTATTTGGCTATGACAAAAGATCAAAGGGCAATTCCTGTTTTGCAACAGTACAAGTATCATACGCAACAAGATATTCAAACTTCTGCCCTTGTAGGTTTATATATACTCGGCCACAAGGCAATCAGTCAAGACCTCAAACAGTATATTCACGCCGATGATCAAAATAGGTCAGTGGCATTCTTGGAAGCTATAGAAAAAGTTGTGTATTGCGAAGAAGTTTTAGAAGATGACCTAGTTGATCTTGTTATAGAATTAATAAAGAGTAAAGATAATTTAGTTCGCGTTATGGCGATACATTTATTGTATCTTATGATTAATAAATATGGGAGCATGGCTTCTGATAAAATAAAGAGAGAATTTAATGCATGTATGGAGAATAAGCTCAAGGCAAAAAAGAAATCTTTCACACAATATGATTATATTGTTCATCTTAAGGAAGAATTTAAATACACTAAAGATTATCACCTGAAGAAATATATAATAAATATTCTAGGAGAAATCGGAGAAATAGCGGAGTATAATTTTATTAAATACATCTTCGATGAGTATATAAATAATTTTCAACCCGATATGGTCTATGCTATGGGAAGAATTATTCATAGAATAATTGAAGGAAAGGTAAAATTAAATTGCTCAACGAATGATGATTTTGTTGATTATTATGTTAAAGATTATCTTGATTTCTTACTTAAGATTAAGGGTTATTCTATATATTCTTTGCAACCTTCTGGCAATAAAAATGTGAAAGGAGTTTTATTGAATATAATAGAGTCTAAGAATTGTGTAGAATATTGTCTATTTTCATCTATGTTATATTTGGGAAGTGAAAGAATAAATTCATCCATCATTAACTCATATATCAACTCAGGTGGCCAAGCAACACTCAATATGAGTAACTATATATTAAACAATATGACTTTTCATGAGGACTATATCATTGAATTTGCCCTTAATATTGCTTTTAGTGAATATAGAAAAACACAAGGATATTTTTCTGATTTCTTATGCCATATTCTTACATATAGGCCGGATGTTTTAAGTAAAATAAAAGACTACGCGACATCAATTGACATTTTTGTTAAAAACTGGGGGAGTAATATTCATGGTGTTTGTTTTTTATGGTTAGCCAATATCATGGATTATCAAAATGAACTCGATGATTTATGTAATGCCCTCTTGTTTCACGGCAAAGATAATCCTCAATTTATTTCAGATACGACTGCCGTATTTTTAATGACAAAAACAGAAAAATCTCTCAGATCTTTGTTTAAAAACGCGAACGTGTTTTTTAATTCGCATAATAATTATGGCATGGAAATAATTAGATATATAGATGATAAGTTTGTTATTAAGCAGGCCATGGAAATTTTTAACGATGATAAATGCATAGATAATCGTCGAGCTATAATCCATATTCTATGTAAATACAAAGAGAATGCTATATATGATCTAATTTATTCACCTTCAGATTACGAAAATAAACCTGGAGATAGATTCGAAATTTTAAATTACATATCAGAGTTTCACAATGGAGCTAAATCAAAAACCGACCGATTTATATTTTAGCGGCTAAAATCAACTTATGCTTTGAATGTGTTCTTATATTTTATTTACGGCCTGTAAAATGATTGATCTTGTTTATTATAGCATTAATTCTATAATGCTTTTATTTGTGAAATATTTAGATATAATGAGGCTATATAATTATTCATATTGTTGATTATTATTTTTACTAGCTCTTCCTGAAAATTGTTTGCTTAGATCAAGATATATCTGATTATATCTACCATGGTAATTTAAAGTAATATGTCTAATCAATCCACCATTACAATACTGCAATGTACTTAATATCTAAATACCTGTTGTCTGCAATATCAATATAGAGTTAGATGAATCGTGAAGCTATTTAAAGTATATAACAGTTCACTGCTCATATGATGAAATAGGCGTATTGCTACGTCTGACTCATGTGAATAGCTGATCATGAAAACTAAAGTGTGAGAAGCGGTTATGATAATGAACGATGTGTCTAATAAATAAAGTATAAAGACATGCGCATTTGACTTAACAAGTCATCTTCTCTTTTTTGTCTACTCCAATTTATATCATTACCTCCCATAAATATCTGAATCTTTAAATTAAGCTATTAAGCATAGATCTGTTATTATATTAAAGATTGTTCATTGTTTTATCTGTAGGATGATGGTTTTATGTTTAATTAAAAGCAACTGATTTCAATTTGGAGAGAGCTTAAAAGAGATATAATTATAGTATGGAAAAAAATCGCAGGCACACATTATTTAAGTTTTTGTATAATATAATTATAGATGACAAAAAAATAATAGATTCCGATGATTTATTTCATTTTAAAGAATTTAAGGAGTCAATATTGATTGCTTCTCTTGGATGTCTATTATCTAATTCTATTCATCAAGAACAAATTGCATACTTACTAATATACCTAGCTTTGCTTGAAGATAAAAGAGTAAACCAAATCTTCGATCTATTTGCCAAAAGTAATAATTATTTGATAAGATTAGCGGTATATATGAGATTATACATGATGGGTGATAAGGATATACTACCTTTGATTAAAGAATATGCAGAATATCAAGACCCGAAAATCAGGTGTGTTTTAATAGATCTTGCCTCTTATATACTCTCATATCAATACCCACCAGATGATGGACTTTTAGATATTATCATAGGAAGAACACAAGATCAGGATAAAGATGTGGCTAGAAATGCTATTCTAAGTTTAAGAACAGTGAGAAGTGATCTTAAGTTAAAGCCACTTTTTGCTTTATCCCTCTCGGATATAGAAAATATATCTACCCCTGCCATTACTGCACTAAGAGATTGTAAAGACATTTCAGTTAAGAATTTAATCAAGCAAACTATATTAGGTGCCTATTCTTCTTGCTCTCGGGATAAATTTATTGAATTATTGGGCTACATTGGAGATCTAGACGACTATGAATTTATAAAGAATAATATACACAATTTTGATGATAGAGAAAAAGAGATAGCGCTTGATGCTATGGGCCGCATTATATTTGCTTTTAGAGAAGATATCCTCAAAAAAGGAGGAAATGTTAAAAGCCAAGATGAGCGTATAATAGAAAAGTATTCAAAAGATTTTTATGATTACATAGAAAAATATAATACACAAGACGTTGTTTTATATGGTTATAGCGGTGATCAACGAGCAATAAAGAAGTTTTATGAGTATATAGATAAAGACATGCCACTAGGTAAAGCAAATCTACTGTACGCTCTTTACTTCTTTAAAAACGAAAGAATTACGCGGGATGTTTTTCAAAAGCTGTTGGATTTGAGAATAAAATATCCAGCTCTGGATATAGATTGCACGATAAATCTTAGTAGACAGATAAGTCAAGAGGCATTACTACAATGGTTGGACAATATACCCTATTTTAGCGAATTCTTTTATACTTCCTTCCCAAGACAGATCAATACTATGTTAGAATCGAATAAATTATCTTATCTTGATATACTTGATATGTTCAGCCTTATATCCAATGCAGAGATATTGGAGGATAGATTTGCAGCTAAATCTGCATGCCTGATGATGTTATTATGTATAAATAAAGGCCAGATAGATAAAGAAATAGATGAAATTATAATGAAGGAAAGAAACGATCTAAAATTTCTAGATAGGACAATAAATATATTATTTTCAATAGGAGATGATTCAGCTCTCCACACCTTTTTTAGAAATTCGCAGATATTTGTTAAGGCATTGAACACGAAACACTATGAATTAATGAAGTACATAGGAGATGATAAAATAAGCAATGCTGCTTTGGAGATAATCATAGTTAAAAAGCAAAAACCACTTCAAAAAGTAATTAAGCATATACTTAATGTATATAGCAAACATAAGGAAAATGACTGCCCATTTTTGGCATAATTAGATCTATGAGTAGCTGAATTCTATTTACATTATAGCCGTTGAAAATATTTATATTTAAAATATATAGATAAAATAAAACTCCACGGCAATTGCTATATTGCACGCAAATAAGTATAATTTAAATAGATACACTAACTATTCTAATCATATTTTTTGTCGGTATATTTATTTTGTTTCATCCTCCATAAATTGGATGAATCGAGATTATTAGATTAGTCCGTCTTTTTATTCGTTTGTCTCGATTTATATAACCCGAGCTACCAAGCAGGTCAATAAATTGGGTTATAATATAATATATGCCAGCTCATTATTCACTAGTTGATTTACTATACCATATGGAAAATATTAAAATTACTGCTGATATTTACAAGCGCATAGAATTTTCATTCAATTTGTACCCAAATGAGACATTATCTCTGATGAGATTATATTGTAATATTTTCGATACTTATCCTAGTAAGTTTGTTTCATTGAAATTCTTAATAGATAAGGGGCTGATTACTTCTTTTGAGTTAAAAAACTTAATGGGAAAAATGGAACGAACGATTTATCTTTTCTTTTATTATTATTTATTGTACATATCAGGCAATCTTCAAGCTCTAACTGAAATGCGCGTGGCGCTTGATCCACCACCGCTTGCAACACCGCTTCATCGCGGGATAGAGTATCTACCAGCTCATCACGCAGCGCGTCCGGCGCTCGACCTGCGTGATGAGATAGACGCGTTTTTTTACTCCCGACGAATGTGAACAGCTCATCGAGCTCGACGACAGTATCGTCGTCGGTTGGGGGCTGTGGGATGGGGGCAGCCAAGGCACGTTCACCGGCGCACTTGACCCAGTTGGCTACCGATTGCGCACTTGACACGCAGATTGCGCCCGATGCGTCGGAAGCTGTGGCCATCTAGATACATCTCGACGGCTTGGCGACGGATGTCAAGCGGGTAGCCGATTGGGTTGGGCTGAGGGGTGAAATGACGATTGCAGGCCTTGCACAGGTAGCGCTGGCTGCTGCTGTGATTCTTGCCTTGTTTAACCACCGATTCGCTTTGGCATCTTGGACACTTCATGTATCCAATTTATTTACTCCCCCCTTACTTGCTCTTGCTGATCTGGTAGCATTTGCTTTAAGCATCGCGCGGGTTCATCGTCCTCCCTCCCTTAAGCGCTCCGGCAGGCACGGACTCGCTTAAGGTGTAGACAACAGTGGGGCTTGGTCGAAACCGACGATGTTGGCCGGGTTGGCCGGTGTGGAGAAACTCTAATGACCGCTTCTGAAGTCGGCAGATTCGCCTTGCGCGATTCGCAAGATGTGGCTTCGTCTCGCGCGTCCCAGGCCGCATTGGCGCGGAACGCGCTCTACGTCGCGCTGGCCGCGGCCTGGGTAGCGACCTGTGGCAGCCTATACATGAGCGAGGTATTGGGCTGGATCCCCTGTCTGTGGTGTTGGTATCAGCGCAT
>JANWVL010000026.1 GCA_025056655.1 Candidatus Methylacidiphilales bacterium | reverse complement strand
TATTTTTAGCACTTTATATATAATATCACCTCGGTCTAATTCCATCAGTACATTCATTATTGCTTCAAGATGATCATCTTGGCGTGTACTTTTTATTACCTCCAATGCCGGTTGAACAATATTTTCCTGCGGTATAAATTTGAGAATATCTTTATCTTCAACCTTGAAATCTTTAGCTAAGATATGTGCATTTTGGTATAAAAATTTAAAGGCCGAGGAGCTTCCACTTGATAAAACAATGTCTTTGATTTTATCTGATAAATTGTATTCAAACACCATATGCTTTATAAGATGTTCATCGGTTGGATCGTTATTTTCTATCATTGTATAAACCCATAACATCAGAACCTCTTGATTTATTGATTTAATTTTATCTTTATTTCTCATCAAATATTCTGCTGTTTTATCTGGAGATATATCTATTGCTGTCCTGAGGTAATCATCAAATTTATCTTCATTCAGTCTACTATCTAATATTTTCTCAATTATATCCCATCTCTTTTTCAATGTGGCGTACATTAATAATAAAAACTCTACACCATAATATTTTTTATCATAACGCTTTTCATGGTTGAATCGGTCAAAGTCTTTGATCATCTCAATCAAATTATCTTCGCTAATTAATTTAGCTACAAAGCCAGGATATTTATAATCAAAAACCTCCATGAAGCCGTTTTTGATAAACTTTTGAATGGTTTTGTTGATTAAATCCTTATCCATGCTATAAATAACTGCTGCTAGGAAACTTATATTCATGTAATTATCTGAAGAATCTATCAATTCGCGCAATTTATTAATACACTCTTTCGACCCTGTTTTTCCGAGAGCTATTATTATATTATTATCAAGAATAGGTTGATTAGATATTAGTTTATATATTCTTTCACGGCAATTATCTAGCAAAAACTCAAACCTTTCTTTGCTATAATATTCACCCCTCAATACGATACCATTCGACGTGTCGAGCTGACGCAGACGATAAACAATGTTACTCAGGAGGTTTATCAAAGTAATTTTATCTTTAGGATCATGCCAATTCCGCTTTAGTAGATCGAAATCAATAAAATTTCCATAGTTTACAGTTTGATGTGCTAGAGTATGTATTATATCATCAGATATATCTGACCGTTGCCGTGCTACATTTATAATTCTTTTTTGATAAATCGTTTTTATTATACTTGTGCCCAGGTAATCTTTTATATAATCAAGTATTTCAAGAATTTCTCTTAAAATCGTGGATGCATCTTTATCTTTATGCAGGGTGAAATTAGTTAATTCATCTAAAATCTTATCTAAATCTTCATAAAACCCCATTCGTGCTAATAGAATTAATCTTGCTCCAAATGAATAGTGTTTAAGTGAATGAACACCATATTTTTGCAAATCTCCTGTAATTTTCTCCATCAATTTTATTTGAAACCACTTATCTCTTTTTAATTCAATGGCTAAAAATTTTATTATATTTTCCCTGGTCGAATTGTCCATGTATTCAAGTATGGGTATAGCTTTATCCAGATAATTAGGATCTTTATATCTAATATAATGTGATATGTATAAAGCACACTTAATTATATCTCCCTCATTGAATAATGGTGCAGTAATTTCATCATAATACTCGTC
>JANWVL010000025.1 GCA_025056655.1 Candidatus Methylacidiphilales bacterium | reverse complement strand
GCACTACTAGTTCAGATGGGAAGATCTCAAAGAAAAAGTAATGAATTTTAAACCTATATCGGGCTGGATCGAGGAAGGAAGAGAGAGAACAAACTATCATGGACTTTTGCCTGGTAATCGGGTAGTTATAAGTAGTAGAGGCTCTTGGTTTTCTCGTGGACCTTAGAATATTCTATATGGAAAATAACAGATGGGTAAATAGGCTATTTTTTTTGTGGCTAATATTATTTTGGCTTGTTTTTACGGTCGTGTTTATTGGTCCAAAACTAGAATTTTATGGTATATATACCTATACATATAGTTTTATAAAATATTTTATATTGTTAAATATTTAATGTTTGTTATAAATTCTACATTAGCATGTATTACAGGTTTTGTGAACTTCAAACGATTAAGCAGTATAGATAAAATAAAATGTTTTTTACCAATAATAGTTGTTGCTGGATTTTTTACTTACACGGGTGTTATGATGTATCTTGAGCATACATAACCCGATCAATTTCCAATTCGAGAGCATTAGGGCATGACCATGCGCGCAATTCTAAGAACATTAATTCTGATATGTGTAAGCGTCGCCTTGGCTTACGGACATAATGTTGAATCAAATTGTAATATAGTAGGACGATTTCTCTCGTCCGATCCCCTCGGCCACGCTTCGGATACGAGTCTTTACAGTTATGCGAATAATGATCCGGTGAACGCGGTGGATCCGAGGGGTCGCCTGGCGAATGGTTTTACATCGGGCATTACTGGGTTTTATCCGGCAGGGTCGAGTCATTCGAAGACGTTTCAATTTAGTAGTATGGTAGGGGCGATTACAGGGGGTTTGATAAATGGGAGTAAAGAGATGTTGACACAGACGGTGCTTGGGGATTACAGCGGCGCGTCGACGACGTGGGATTCTGTGGTGCGACAAATAGGCGTGGGTTTAACGCCTGTGGGTGTGGCTGCGGATATGCGAGATTTGAGCTACGCATGGGGACAGGCAAGAGAAAACGGATTAAATCTAGGCACGGGATTAAACCTCACCATGGCCGGTGTAGCGTTTATCCCTGGTGCAGGCGATTTGGTGAAGGGCGGGCAAAACCAGCTGTCAATGCCGCAAAGACACTAACTCCGGCTGAATCGAGTGCAATCACGAAGATCAACAACATCCTCACGAAGAACTTCAAGCCAGGCCCGAAGGGAGACATCTCGGGCGCGATCCACGACATGGTTGGCAACCCAATCCCCAAACCCGGTGGCGGGACATACGACCACGTTCAAGACTTAAATAACATTTTACGCGGTTTGCGAAACAACGTCGATGCTCTCAAAAACGCTACTGATCCCGCCGCTGTTGCAGCGCGCCAGCAGGCGCAACAGGTGATCCAACAAATCGAAGAAACGATCAAAGGAGCGGGGCTATGAACGCAGGAGCGCACCATCGGTTGACATTTGCCACGTTGGACCGTCTAAAAGGCATCCCCGACCCACCACCGGCCACTGGCGACGAGTATCCGTTGCCAGCGTGGTATCGGGCCGTTCGCGAAACTCCGCTTGAAGAACTGGGTGTTGAGGATATCTGCAAGGCTTGCCGCCAGCAGATCCACCTTGACCATGTTGTGCCGCTGGCCCTGCGGCTCTTGCGGTCTGAACCGCTCGCGGGAGAAATGTATGATGGCGAGCTTTTGGCTTCCTTGAAATCTGTGCCTTCGGATTACTGGCTAACCCACGCGGCTGAAGCGGCGATGTTGAGATCCGTTTGCGAGAAAGTCCGGAACAACGACAACATACCCAATGATGTGCGTCAGGATGTGGCAGAGCTTCTGACGAGAACGACGTATCCACGCTCTGGTTAAAGATGTCGCATGACGACTTCGATTCGCTTCCGGTGGCAAGGGGTGCTGGCTCTTTGGCTTTGCTTCGCGGCCACGACACTCATTCCTCAAGCTACCTTTGCCTACGACGGCCATTCCCCTCTTGCCGCAAGGGGAGCAGGACAAGGGCCGGTAATCATTGGTGAGACGATGGCCCGCGTCGAAGCCGCTGCTTCCAAATACCCCGGAGCGAAAATCCTAAACGACATGCCCGACTTCAAGGCAATGGGCATGAATCCCGATCAAGTCACCAGCGCGATGATGCAATACAATCGTAAGTGGATACTTGAGCAGATGCGGAGCGGCAGACAGATCATCGACATCGGAGCGGATGCCAACCGAGCAACGCCCAGCATCTTCTATCAAATGGAGCAGAACATGCTGAAAAATTATCAGAAGCTTCATCCTGAATTTAGCGGCACTGTCAGTCCATGAACGGTCAGGATTTTTTACGAATCGTTAATGAAGGCTTTGCTCCGTTTTTGAAGCAGCTTGGCTTTGTAATGGATGAACCTTCCATCAGTGGAAGATATTACCGAGTTAGCTTCACTGGTTCTGCTCATGCTGTTTTGGTATCTTATGAACCCGGTGACGAAGCCCTTTTTGTCATGGTGTTCAGCCGAAAGAACGGCGAACTCTCCGATATTGACGACCGCACGAAAACGCCACGTCTTGCCGATCTAAACAGCCGTTACATGGCAGCCATCACGAACGAAGAACGCGCCGAAAATGAGCGTATTTTTAAATCTGTTGCGGTTAACGACAAGGAAGAGCGTCTCTTGTTGAAAGCTGCGAAAGAGCTTCGCCTTGTGCTTCCGAAGTATCTCAGTTCCTGAAAATCCAACGCCTCAACGTGCAGCAACGCCCTCGCGCTGTCGCGCATACCAACGAACGCCAAACCCTGGTCAACTCCCGATGCGCCGCTTTGACTCGCTTGCTCCCGCTCGTCTCGCCCTGCCGGGCTGCACTACGTGCAGTCTCCTCCGCAGCCTCCCGGCTGCCGGTGGTGTCACGCCTCCTGCTGATGGGGGCGG
>JANWVL010000024.1 GCA_025056655.1 Candidatus Methylacidiphilales bacterium | reverse complement strand
GCTAGCGGCTGGCGCGGGTATCGCCTCGAAGGCGACGTCATTCACATGGGGGCGAGGCTTTATCATTATTCCACCGCCTGTTTCCTCGCCGCCGATCCCCTCGGCCATGCCTCAGATATGAGCCTCTACAGATACGCGAATAATGATCCGGTGAATGGCGTGGATCCGAGTGGGAGAGCAGGATATTTCATTGATGGGACGTGGTATAATGCAGCAGGCGGTAAGGATGGTGCGCCACCTAGTTTGTTACCGGAAATGGCTAGGGATTATGTTGGGAATGGATATTATTTTGCTGGCCCTGGTGGAGATAATAAGGATAGAATCAGTGGTGCTACGGGCTATGGGGTGAGTGATATATCAGCGAATGTTTACAATAAAATCGTTGAAAATTATAATGCGGGGGATACGATTATCAATATGGCAGCATGGAGTCGCGGCAATGTAGCCATGATGCAGGTGGCCGACCGGATCTATAATGAAGGGATTCCGGATTTGAGTAGTGCGAGGCGGATGACTACGACTACACACAGCTATACTCCTACCGGTATGATGGTTTCAAACACCACAACGACAACGGTGTATGATAAATATCTTGTAGCCCCTCGGAGTAACGAAAAAATCATCACTCAAATGCACATGATCGATCCCGTCTATGCGATGGGTTGGCCATTCAATGATATTGATGTAGCCTATCCTAAAACTATTCCATCAAATGTTGAATCAAGTTATGCGTATCTTGCTGGTGATTCTAATGTCACAAAAAGTTGGTGGAATCCATTTAATTGGTTGGAAAATGCGATCAATAGTGCCATCGATAACCGAACAATTCCCTCAAACGTCGGATCTACACAGTATTTTAGCGGAAACCATGTAGATGTAGCAGGAGCGGGACAAGCCTACACACGCTTTGATGTCTATAATTCGATTAACGTAAATAGCGGTAATCTTTTTAATAATAACAGCAATATGGGGCTTGGAAAATGACAAACTTAAACGCCATCAAGCTAATTTCAGCAAGCTGCATGTATTCTATCGCATTATTGTTTAGTTTTTATGGAGCATCTAAGGTGAGTTCAACTGAAATTATAGGATATGGAGCCGTGATTTTGCCAATATATATAATAATTTTTTTAATAGCGGTAAGGTCATATATATACTTTATAAAGGTTTTGAATAACGAGAATTTCAGACAAGACGAATCGCGAGAGGCTAATGTTAATTCACTTCTATATATCGTTCCATTTTTAATATTCACTTTAGATATTGTGATTTTATTTTTAATTTAAGGATGATGCAATGTTAAAAATTTGGCTGGGATATTTATTTGGACTGATATACATATCAATTATTGGATCAAACTATGATCTAATAACACTAAAAATCGGAGAACATTTTTTGATTTTTTTTCTTACAATACCCTATATTTTTTTGATCGTAGCTAGCATTTACTATTTTTTTGAGAGCTTACTAAGATTTGATAAGATGACATTTAGTGACTGTTTAATGAAATTTTCATTAGGTGCAATATTGATTATTTTTAATATTGCATGGGCATTTTTGAGATAAGTTTTGCGCAAAGCATCCAATAGCAAATAATATGGAAACGGGCATCATGACGTGGAAAGAGACACGTTATCTGGGTTACGGCCCCTCGCGCGAAGCAGCAAAGAAGCGGCTTGGAGAGGGTGTAGGCTTGCATGAAGCCAGCGGCTGGCGCGGCTATCGCACGGAAGGCGATGTGATTCACATGCGCGCAAGGCTGTATCATTATCCCACCGCCCGCTTCCTTT
>JANWVL010000023.1 GCA_025056655.1 Candidatus Methylacidiphilales bacterium | reverse complement strand
TGGGGTATGGTGGATTGAAGTATGCAAGACGCATTGACCAGCGCACTTGACTCAGTTAGCTGCTGATTGGACGCTTTGCTCGCGGATAGTGTCCGATGCGTCAGAAGGCGTGGCTATCCAGCATCTAGACAACTTGGCGCGGGATTCCAGGCGAGTAGCCGATTGGGTTGGTCTTATGATGAGTTGTTAGGTAGAATCCTTCTCAATTAAAAGAGCTTTCAAATGATAAACCATCCGATACCAATTTGTAGTATTGTGAAAACGGTTTTCGTGTGTATATTGCTTTAAACTATCTATGTATACATCTCAAGCTATACAGAACAATTTTAAACCTATTTGTTCTAAAATTATAAATTATGTTAAATTGACAAGCTAAATACTTGATGTAAAATAGTCACCAAACACTTAAAGGATCGTATCAAAATGCAATACAAGCCAGAAGCAACTATTTCTCATATGCTCTTTAGTACACATGAGGATATTGTTAAAGCTTTCATTACTCGTGTATATGGATGGATGGCTATAGCCATGATTTTGACAGGAGTTGCCGCTGTACTAACAGCCTCAAATCCGGAAATTATCGAGTTAATATTTGAGAATAACCTTGCTTTCATATCTATTCTTTTAGCGCAAGCAATAATGGTAATTGTTCTTGATCTTAGAATGAATAAATTAAGCTTATCTAGCGCAATTATATTATTTGTTCTGTACTCAATTCTTGTAGGTATATCTCTCTCTATATTATTTTATATTTACACGCAAGAATCAATTGCTTTAGTGTTTTTTGTTACTGCAGCCACCTTTGCAGTAGCAAGTATATATGGAATGTTAACAAAAGCAGATTTAACACGAGTTGGGCATTTAGCATTTATGGCATTATTTGGCATTATTATAGGATCATTTGTCAACCTTTTCTTTAACAACGACATGATCTATTGGATCTTAACTTATCTGAGTGTGATCGTATTTGTTCTTATTATTGCTTATAAGACAAAAGAGATTAAAAACATGGCCTATCAAATGAGTGAAGAGGGTGAATTATGTAATAAGTCGGCAATTTTTGGCGCTTTATCTTTATACTTAACCTTCCTTAATTTACTTTTTTCTATACTTCGTATTCTAGGAAGACGTAGATCAAATGTCTAAGGAATAGCACTATTCAATGGTTTTTAGTTATTTATAATATACGCCAGCCTGATGTTAATTGCTTTTAATTATAAATATATTATTAATAATATTTCTATTTTATAATATAATTGATGTTTGGAGGTATAGGGGGCATTAAATATACATCGACCCAATTCCTCCAGAACTGCAAATTATGGTCATCATAGCCCAAATCGATTCTTTTACCGATAATCGCGCTACCAGTATCACATGCTTGCCCGATGCCATACCCAGGAACATAGATATTCGTCTTTAAGTTGATGACATTTGGATCAACAGCTACTATACCGAATCGCATGTCTTGTCCACAACGTGTCTTGCCATACCATGATACCTCTCGTGATACCCCTGATGTGCTTGCTGAATAAGAAGTAGCTAGCATACGTAATCTACGCCAATACTGGATAGGCCCATAGGGTGTATTCAATGTACGGATAATTATCTTTGTTCCATATTTGTAAATACGTGGACGAGGTTTTCGCACGATGAAATCCGCAATCAACTCGCGCTTTACTTCTAAATTATCCTCAAATGTAACCAAGCTGCGTTTTTCACGTATACCCGGACTACCTTCATAAGCTAAGATCCATGTGTCTAGCTCCAATTCGGCATCATCCTCCATGATTACTTCAAATGGGACATGCTGATGGCTTATCTCAATATCACTTTTGACACGTACGACACGAATTTGCATATTTGGCACGACTGGAGTTTCTAAATCTGGCAATACATAATCTTTATCTATTAAAACAATATTCATTTCAGCTAAAACACCTGCTACATTTTTTTGTAAAGTACGACTACGTATTTGCCTCCCTTCAATCCATATCGTTATAGGTTTTGCGCGTTCAAAAATTATAATCATGCCAGGTTGAATCGGATGATCAACAGGGGGAAGAACCCTGTCTCCTAGATAAATCATGAATCCAGCTTGTAATAAGGCTTCCCCTACCGTGCGCGCAGCTGTCTGCATTCTTAGTGTCTGCCCCCCCACTTCTTTGACGGTAACTGATATTGCACGATACCAATCAATTCGTATATTTGCGTGTGATAAACCTGATGATTCACGACGACCATTAAAAAATGAGACAGGAGATTGATATTTAGATAGCGGCAAATCATCCCCTGGCTTACCATTAACATAAATTAAATCATGAGCGCTTATTTTATAACCAAGGTCGGAAATTATTTCGGAAGCTTTTTTTTGTTGCGTGCGAATAAACTGTATTTTCTCGTTGTCTATAACTAATTCGATTAATTTAGCCCTCTGAATTTTAACCACTTGATTGTGTGAGGCGTTATTTGTTTTATCTGGTATAACAATATCTTCAGCATAAATGTGGATACCAGCTTCTCGTAATGCTCCTTCAATTGTTTTTTGATGCGTACGTATACGTATAACATGATCACCCTCCAAGATAAAAATCGTCTTAAACGTCATAACGTACAATATAACGATCAAAGTAAAAATAGCGGGGAAAATAGCAGCTTTTATAGTCGAAACACCGTATTTTATAAAAAATATCTCATAGGTTTACCTCCTCTAAACGATATGTTTTGTCCTCCTTATCCTTACCTTATCTTACATCTGGTTAGATTAGAATAATCTGCTGATATACATAGATGATAATGGAATGTCTAATACACTCATTATTCATTTTCATCAAAAATTTATACGTGTTGAATAGCTAGCAATTGTGCCCCATGATATATCATACCACATTTCATGCACTTCTGGAGGTAAATGGTAAATAAAATTGGACGCATGAAATATCCAAAATACATAAGCAAATTATTGATCAAACGAGTCAAGAATTACAGAAGCAATCGACGCTACCTGTACAAGGCCTGCAGTCGTCATTTCATCCAGCAGCCCAACCCAATTGGCTACTCGCCTAGAATCCCACGCCAAGTTGTCTAGATGTATCTGGATAGCCACGCCTTCTGACGCATCGGACACTATCCGCGAGCAAAGCGTCCAATCAGCAGCTAACTGAGTCAAGTGCGCTGGTCAATGCGTCTTGCATACTTCAATCCACCATACCCCAACCGACGACTAATCTATCGCCGCGCTGGATGAGCCGTTGGCATTTGTCGGGAGTGAAAAGATGCGGCTATCTCATCACGCAGGTCGAACGACAGCCCTGCTTTATCACGTATGGATAGTTACTCTGTCCTGAGATAAAGTGATGATATAGGCGATGATAGATCAAGCGCCACAAGCATTTCCATATTGCACCGAAGGATGCATTGGCAACTGTTTCCGGTTGCGCTAGACAAGTCGCATACCTATTCAGTTGAAGCAAGTCTCGCCGAGTTGCGAAATTCTCTCGATCGCTTAGGCCGACGGGCGCAGTGCTTTTCGCGGTGTGTGGAGGAGCTACAGCGATCGGTTGCGTCCTTTGTGCAATGCAGGAATCGGCGGCATACCTTCAAGCAAGCGCATCCGGGTTATCAGAGCTATCCGCGGAACTACGCAAGTATTTAGATTTATGCACTCACTGAAAAGACAAAAACGCTTAGATTGGCTTATAATAAAATACCAAGAAACACAGGAGTTTAGCGCGAAAGGAGAAAACATTATGGATAATATTTACAACACAGGAGATCTAAAATCCGGACAGTTTCTTACAGTACAGGATTTTTTCAAATTGTGTCCAGTTGGTGCTTCTATGTTTGATACAGTACTCGTTCCTAATTTATCTGACAAATACTTCTTCAGATTCAATATCAAAGAAGATCAGTATCATATCAACGCAATTAAAAAAATGCCCATCTTTGCAATTAGACTGGCAATGTTTAAGTTCAAGCATGTAAAGGTTGGTGTTATTATGTGCAAATGTTCAGAGATTCAAGATTGTTTATACGAATGTTATATTAATTTAATTCATCCCGAAGATCGTCAAGCTATTCATGCGCTAATAGATAACACGAAGATCATGATATCTTTGTATGATAAAAATAGCGAAAACGTGCATAATTTTACTATAAACAATTATCTACAGGAAACTGCGAATAAAATTTTACATGAATTCAATCCAGATAACTCATGGAGTGATTTTGATTTTAACCTTGCAAAAAAAATGATGCAGAAAAAGTATAGTACTTGTGAATCTTTGTGGCAAGCTATGAGCTTATAAGTTAAAGCGAAAGATATTCGAGAATCAAAATGATTGTATTATCTAAAATCAAATTGATGCTTTTTTTAGTTATGTAAAAACGAGATTGGGTAAACATCTTTCACATTTTATTCCACCTTAGTTGTAGTAATACCGACAATGTCATCATCTCATCAATATCACAAAGCCGCCACATCTAATCCGCACGCCGCTAAATAACGCATAAGTTGTAATATAAGTAATAATCGCGCAACGTGTCGCTTATTCGTTTGTTGTTTTAACTAATAAATAAAAATACATTTCCTGCGATTTAAAAACTTCTTGATATGCTAAGAGCAAACAAAATTCAATGTATGAAATCTACAAGAGATATAAGCAGATTGTGGGGTCAAACCATGCAGCATCACAACAATAGACAGCGCTATCTGTGCAAGGCCTGCAATCGTCATTTCACCTCTCAACCCAACCCAATCGGCTACCCGCCTAGAATCCCGCGCCAAGTCGTCCAGATATATCTAGATAGCTACAGCTTCTGACGCATCGGACACTATCTGCGAGCAAAGTGTCCAATCAGCAGCTAACTAAGTCAAGTGCGCTGGTCAATGCGTCTTGCATACTTCAATCCACCATACATCAACCGACGACTAACCTATTTTCGCACTGGATGAGCCGTTGGCATTTGTCGGAGTAAAAAATACGGCAATCTCATCATGCAGGTCGAACGACGGCCCTGCTTTATCACGTATGAGTAGTTACTCTATCCTGAGATGAAGTGATGATATATGCGATGATAGATCAAGCGCCACAAGCATTTCCGTATTGCACCGAAGGCTGCATTGGCAACTGTTTCCGGTTGCACTAGACAAGTCGCATACCTATTCAGTTGAAGCAAGTCTCGCCGAGTTGCGAAATTCTCTCGATCGCTTAGGCCGACGGGCGAGGGGTTTTTCGCGGTGTGTGGAGAAGCTGCAGCGGTTAGTGGTGTCCTTCGTGCAATGCTGGAATCGGCGGCGTCCCTTCAAGCAAGCGTATCCGGGTTATCAGAGCTGTCTGATGGAATATGCAAGTATTTGAGTTCAGGCCATTCCGAGATATCTTCACAGTAGCCCCATACGCATACAAAGCGCAATAGCTAAACATTACGACTTAATTCTAATCAAGCGTACACTTTTATTTTACTGACAAACCTATTGGATTTTTAACAAAATACTTCTTGTGAAAAACCTTAACAACTGAAAAGTGGTAAGGATTGTTTGTATAAAGTGATGTAAGGAGGTAATCCAGCCGCACGTTCCCGTACAGCTACCTTGTTACGACTTCACTCCAGTCACCGGCCCCACCTTTGTCAGCGCCCTCCTTGCGGTTAGGCTGCCGGCTTCAGGTGTTGCCAGCTCCCATAGTGTGACGGGCGGTGTGTACAAGACCCGAGAACGTATTCACCGCACTATGGCTGACGCGCGGTTACTAGCAACTCCGGCTTCATGCAGGCGGGTTGCAGCCTGCAATCTGAACTGAGGGTAGTTTTCGGGGATTGGCTCCACCTTGCGGCTTGGCGACCCATTGTTCCTACCCATTGTAGCGTGTGTGTAGCCCCGGACATAAAGGCCATGCTGACTTGGCGTCATCCTCTCCTTCCTCCGGCTTGTGGCCGGCAGTCCTGCCAGACACGTGTAACTGGCAGCAAGGGTTGCGCTCGTTATGGCACTGAAGCCGACATCTCACGACACGAGCTGACGACAGCCATGCAACACCTGTGCGAGCTCCCTTGCGGGTCGTTCCCCTTTCGGGTCACTACCACTCGCATGTCAAGTCCGGGTAAGGTTCTTCGTGTAGCATCGAATTAAACCACACGCTCCGCTGCTTGTGCGGGTCCCCGTCAATTCCGTTTGAGTTTTAACCTTGCGGTCGTACTTCCCAGGCGGGATGCTTAACGCGTTAGCTTTGGCACTGACGGGATTAAATCCGCCAACACCTAGCATCCATCGTTTACGGCTAGGACTACCAGGGTTTCTAATCCTGTTTGCTCCCCTAGCTTTCGCTTCTCAGCGTCAGGAATGCCCCAGAAGGCCGCCTTCGCCACGGGTGTTCCTCCTGATA
>JANWVL010000022.1 GCA_025056655.1 Candidatus Methylacidiphilales bacterium | reverse complement strand
TCATCGGAGTGAGTATGGCTAAAACCGAGACTTTTGGTAAGGTCGGACAATTCAGCTATTTGGGAAGCTAAGTGGTATTGTTCGGAGAAAGTTATATTGGGGCTCCAATTGATTGAATTCCTAATGGTTTTGACAAGGAGAGGCCAGTTAGACTGGGGGGTGGCTAGTATGTGGCTGGGAGAAAATTTTTTGATTATTTCATAGGCGAATGAATTTATTGTGCTTACATGCAATGCATTGAGAGTCGTTAATCCTATCTCTGTTGCACGTTGTCGGAACTCCTCGACTGCAGCGTTGGTGTAGGTGAAACTTAGGATACGAGCTGAGGGGTTATTTTTTAGGATATGGATGGTTTTGGCGATGAGACTTCTTGTCTTTCCTGCTCCTGCGGGAGCGATGACCCGAATGAATCGTTTCTTTGAGTTGATGAGTTTTCTTTGGAATTTATCGAGTTTGAACTCCGGTAGGCGAAAGTCCTGCTGATCTGGGATTATTGCCTCCGAATAATCTTTCGAGCATAGAAGGGCAAGCTTTCTGACATCTACTACTTCCATGATTTAAAAGTAGTCAGCCCGAACGGCTCGTAAAGCTTAAACAATTTTCAGCGGGGACCTGTGTAGACAAGAAGGCCGAATAGATGGATGGGATTAGGTTTGTTGGTAGATTTCTGCGCCGGCTTGGAGGAACAGTTTTGATTTTTCTTCCATGCCTTTTTGAAGGGCGTCTTGTTCGGTGATGGCGTGTGCGGCGGCGTATTGGCGGAGGTCTTCGGTGATTTTCATGGAGCAGAATTGGGGGCCGCACATGGAGCAGAAGTGTGCGGTCTTGGCGGATTGGTGTGGGAGGGTGGCGTCGTGGTAGGCGCGGGCGGTGTGGGGGTCGAGGGCGAGGTTGAATTGGTCTTCCCAGCGGAATTCGAAGCGGGCTTTGGAGAGGGCGTTGTCGCGGAGTTGTGCGGCGGGGTGGCCTTTGGCGAGGTCGGCGGCGTGTGCGGCGATTTTGTAGGCGATGACGCCGGCTTTGACGTCGTCTTTGTTGGGGAGGCCGAGGTGTTCTTTGGGGGTGACGTAGCAGAGCATGGCGCAGCCATACCAGCCGATGAGGGCGGCGCCGATGGCGGAGGTGATGTGGTCGTAGCCTGGGGCGATGTCGGTGGTGAGTGGGCCGAGGGTGTAGAAGGGGGCTTCGCCGCACCATTGGAGTTGTTTGTGCATGTTTTCTTCGATGAGGTGGAGGGGGATGTGGCCTGGGCCTTCGTTCATGACTTGGCAGCCGTGTTGCCAGGCGCGGCGGGTGAGTTCGCCTTGGATTTGGAGTTCGGCGAATTGGGCGGGGTCGTTGGCGTCGGCGATGGAGCCTGGGCGGAGGCCGTCGCCGATGGAGAAGGAGATGTCGTAGGCGGCGCAGATTTCGCAGATTTCGTCCCAGTGGGTGTAGAGGAAGTTTTCTTGGTGGTGGGCGAGGCACCATTTGGCGATGATGGAGCCGCCGCGGGAGACGATGCCGGTCATGCGGTGTGCGGTGAGGGGGATGAAGCGGAGGAGGACGGCGGCGTGGATGGTGAAGTAGTCGACGCCTTGTTCGGCTTGTTCGATGAGGGTGTCGCGGTAGATGTCCCAGGTGAGTTCTTCTGGGCGGCCGCCGACTTTTTCGAGGGCTTGGTAGATGGGGACGGTGCCGATGGGGACAGGGGAGTTGCGGAGGATCCATTCGCGGGTGGCGTGGATGTTTTTGCCTGTGGAGAGGTCCATGACGGTGTCGGCGCCCCAGCGGGTGGCCCAGCGCATTTTTTCGACTTCTTCTTCGATGGAGGAGGCGAGGGCGGAGTTGCCGATGTTGGCGTTGATTTTGACGAGGAAGTTGCGGCCGATGATCATGGGTTCGAGCTCGGGGTGGTTGATGTTGGCTGGGATGATGGCGCGGCCGGCGGCGACTTCTTGGCGGACGAATTCTGGGGTGATTTCTGGTGGGATGCGTTGGGGGAAGCGGCGGAAGACGGATGGGGTGTGGGGGTCGGTGCCGTTGCGTTGGGCGCTGCCGGTGTGTTGGGTGTGGAGGTGGTTGCGGTGGGGGTTGTGGGCGAGGTCGGCGAGTTGGGCGCGGCCGAGGTTTTCGCGGATGGCGACGAATTCCATTTCTGGGGTGATGATGCCTTGGCGGGCATACCAGAGTTGGGTGACGGGGTGACCGGCGGAGGCGCGGAGTGGGCGGCGACGTGGTGCGGTGAGGCCTTCGAGGCGGTAGCCGGGGTCGTCTTGGCGGCGGGTGTGGTGGGTGCGGCCGTGGGTTTCGGAGAGGTAGCCGTCGTCTTCGGGGCGGATGGGGCGGCCGTCGTATTCGGCTACGTCGCCTCGGGCGAGGATCCAGGGGCGGCGGATGGGGGGTAGGCCTTGTTCGACGGTGCCACGGTAGTCGGGGTCGCCCCAGGGGCCGGAGGTGTCGTAGAGGCGGAGGGGTTCGTTGACTTCGATGCGGCCGTCGGTGTAGTGGGTGGGGGTGAGGTGGATTTCGCGCATGGGGACGCGGATGTGGGGGTGGAGGGTGCCGTGGATGTAGATTCGTTGGCCTGTGGGGTGGTCGGTGGTGGGGGGGGTGGGGGTGGTGTTTGGGGTGGGGTGGGTGGGGTTATGGGTATTGGCGCCGGTGGAATGGTGTCCTCCAGGGGTGGTATTGGCGCTGGTGGAACGGTGCTCTGCAGGATTGGCGCCGTTGGAACGGCGCCCTTCAGGGGTGGTGTTAGGGGTGGGTGGGTTCATGGTGTGTGGGGGTTTGGTGTTGTGGGTTGAGGTGTGGGGGTTGTGTGGTTTTTGTTTCGTGGAAGAAGTGACCGAAGATGGGTGGGATTTCGCGGCGGATGGTGCGGAGGGTGTGGCCGAGTGTGCGGAGCTGGGTGTCGAGGAGGGGTTCGGGGAGGGGTGAGGAGAGGGCGAATTCGATGATTTGTTTTTGTGCTAGGAAGCGTTCGCGGTAGGGGTGACGTGGGTCGGTCCAGTGGGCGGTGAGGCGTGCGCGCCAGGTGGGGTTTTTCCAGAGGATGCGGGCGGAGCGGAGGCGGGCGATGTCGTCGAGGGGTTCGAGGGAGAGGGTGGTCATGGGGAGAGTAGGTGTTGTTGGGTCCATTGGATGTGGAGGATGTCGCGGGGTTCGTTGCGGAGGCGTTTTGGGACGATGAGGTCTTGGGGTGCTGGGACGGTGACGGTGAGGAGGCCGTATTTTTTTTGTGAGGCGCGTGTGGGCCAGTCGTGTGGGAGGTGGTGGAGGGCTTCGGTGGGCATGAGGTTGACGTGCCATCCGTGGCGGAGCTCGAATTCTGAGCCGATGAGGGCTTGGTAGCAGTGGGCGATGACTTCTTCGTCGTCGGAGATGGGGTCGATGTCCATGCTGTTTTCTGGGAGTGGGATGTGTAGGCCGCGTTGGGCGGCGTGCCAGAGTAGGGCGCCGGAGCCGATGAGGATGAGGGAGGCGGGTTGGGTGAGGGTGGCGCTGAGTTCGTTGAGCCAGTCTTCGACTTGGTGTGGGAGGTGGAGTTGGCGTAGTGGCATAGGTTTCCCTTCGCCGGCATTACCCGGATCAGGTTCGACGGGTCTCCCGGGTGGAACGGGACTCTCAGCCTTGCGGCTCCCCGATTGGTGTTAAGTGTAGCAGGGTGGGCGCAGGCGTCAAGGGGTGGGTTGTGTGGGGGTGGTTGTGGGGTGGGATGCGGAGAGGGTTGGGTGGATGGGGGGTGAGGAGGAGCGTTTGTAGGTGAGGGTGATGAGGCGGCCGGCGAGGGTGTCGAGGGTGAGGCGGGCTTGGGCGTGGAGGGTTTTGAGGTGGAGGGTGTGGAGGGCGTGTTGGCGGGCGAGGAGGAGGTGGTCGAGGTATTGGCGGTGGGTGATGAGGCCGTCGTGGAGTTGGCGTGAGATGGGGTGGAAGGGTGGGGTGAGGTGAAGGGTGCGGGCTTGGTGGTGGAGTCGGCGGAGGGATTGTGCAGTGGTGGTGAGGGTGGAGTGGGCATGGCGCCAGGAGCGGTGGTAGTGGTTTTCCCAGTGTGTGAGGAAGTGTGTGGCTTGGGTGCGGGAGGCGCGAGCGGAGTGGAGTGCGCCGGCGCGGTCGCGGCCGTCCCAGATGAGCCAGTGTAGGCGGGTGCCGAGGGCGAGGCGGGATTGGGAGGGGGAGCGGCGGTTGGAGGGTTCGTTTTCGTCTTGGGATGGGGAGAGGGATTGGATGGGGGGGGGGAGGTCTGGGGCGGTTTCAAGGCGTGTGAAGGCGTGGAGGGTGGGGAGGTGGGAGTATTCTAGGGCGAGGATTTCTGTGTCGGCGGCCTTGAGGAGGGCGAGGATTTTTTTGTATGCGGGGCGGGCGTGCCATGGGGGTGGGGAGGGTGGGTAGGGGGAGTGGGTGGGGGGTGTGTCGGTGGGGAGGGCGGCGAGGCGGTCGAGGAGTGTGCGGGGGAGACGGTGGATGGGCTGGGAGGTGATGGTTTCGAGTTGGGCTTGTGCGCGGTAGAGGGAGATTTGGGCTTCGTGGAGGCTGAGCTGGAGGGAGTGGGCTTGGGATTCGGCCCAGGTGAGGTCGTATGTGGGGATGCGGGCTGCGTCGCGGAGGGAGCGGAGGGTGTGGAGGTGGGAGAGGAAGAGGTCGGCGAAGGAGGATTCGATGCGGGTGAGGTGTTGGGCGGCGAGGTATTGGGTGGTGGCTTGGCGGAGGAGGTGGAATTCGTTTTCGGCGGTGGCGAGGAGGTTGAATTCGGCGGCTTCGAGGTGGTGGAGGGTGGCGCGGGTGCGCGCTTGGGTGGGGAGGTCGAGGAGGGAGTGGTGGATGTGTGCGTCGATGAGGAGGGGGAATGAGATGGCTTGTGCGGAGAGGCGAGGGAAGAGGGAGGCTTTCCATTGGATGAGTTGGCCGAAGTGGGAGATGATTTGTTGGGAGGCGATTTGGATGGTGGGGGATTGGTTGACGAAGTGATTGAGGAATGCGTGTGGGGTGGTGGGCGGGGGGGATGTGGAGTGGGGGGACGGGGATTGGGCTGTGGTGGTGATGGGGGGGAGAGGGGTGAGGGTGAGAAGGAGGGATAGGAGGATGTGCTGGGGGGAGATGGGGTGTGGGGGTTGAGGAGCGGTGGGGTGGTGGATTGGGAGGAGGTGGGGGGTCATTGTTGTGAGATTTTGAGGGAGGAGGGGTGGATGTGGATAGGGGGATGGCCGATGAGGCGGTCGAGTTGGGTGTAGGCGACGAGGAGGCGGTGGAGGGATTTGAGTTCGTGGAGGCGGGCGCGGGTGAAGTCGAGGTTGGCTTGGAGGAGGTCGAGGAGGGAGAGTTGGCCGTGGGCGTGGGAGTCTTGGGCGAGGTCAAGGGCTTGCTTGGCGAGGGAGACGTTTTGTTGTTGTTTTTGGAGGATGTAGTGGAGGGAGAGGATTTCTGAGGTGAGGAGGCGAGCCTGGGCGTGGGTGTGTTGGAGCCATTGTGTTTCTTGGGTAGCAGCGATATCGGCTTGGGCTTGGGCTTGGAGGATTTTGCCTTGGGCGAGGAATCCATCGAAGATGTCCCAGCGGGCGAGTATGCCGAAGGCGATTTCTTGTGTGGTTTGGAAGAAGGATGGGCGTGTGGATGGGGGATCGGAGTGGCGGGTGCGGGTGCTGACGAAGGCGTCGATTTTGGGGTAGAGGGCGGAGCGTTCGATGGCGATTTGGTGTGAGGCGATGCGGGAGAGGTTGTGGAGGCGTTTTTTTTCGGCGCGTTTTTGGATAGCTGTGGTGAGGGATTCTAGGTTTGGTGGGCGACGAGGAGGTGAGGGGAGTGAGGGGGGGAGGTGGGAGAGCTTGAGGTGGGAGGGGTAGAGGTGGTGTGGGAGGCCGATGAGTTGGGCGAGGTGGAGGAGGAGTCGGTAGGCGTCGTTTTTGAGGGAGTCGAGTTCGGGGATGATGTTGTTGTAGGCGACTTGGGTGCGGAGGAGGTTGAAGCGAGGGGATTGGCCTGCATCGAAGAGGGCTTGTTGGCGTGCGATTTCTTTTTTGAGGACGGAGAGGGCTTGTTCTTGGGCTTGGATTTCGAGGTTGCGGAGGATGAGGGTGTAGTAGGTTTCTTTGATTTGAGCGATGAGGTCTTGGGTTTTTTCTTCGAGGAGGAGGAGTTGATTGGAGTGGTGGAGATTGGCGATGGCGATTTTGTTGGGGTTGGCTCCGCCGGAGTAGAGGGGGTGGTGGATGTAGAGGTGAATGATCCAGTAGTCGTCGAGGCCTGCTATTGGGGGAGGGGATTGGTTGAAGAGGTTTTGGTCGCGGAGTTCGATGCGGGATTCGAGAGAGAGCTTGGGGTAGCGGACGGATCGAGCTTGGATCTGGGCGCCAACGGCTTTTTCGATTTCTTTGCGGGTGATTTGGAGTTCGAGGTTATGCTCGAGTGCGTGCTCGATGAGAGATGGGAGGTCTTTTGAGAGGGGTGAGGGTGGGTCGGGGGTGGGTTGGGGTGGGGATGTGGTGGCGGTGAGGCAGTGAGGGGTGAAGAGGATGATGGAGAGTGTGACGAGGAGGGGTAGGATAGGCGGTGGGGGGTGTGGGATGAAGGTTGGGGTAAAAAGCGGTTGGGTTTGGGTGTGGGTGGGCTTGAGGCGCATGCTGGGGGGTAGTCATTCAACTGTGACGCTTTTGGCGAGGTTGCGAGGTTTGTCGGGGTCGCAGTTGGTGAGGATGGCGGTGTGATAGGCGAAGAGTTGGAGGGGGACGACTGCGAGCATGGGTGTAATGTATTCTGGGGCTTGTGGTATGGTGATGACGTCGTCGACGAGGGAGCGTATGGATTTGTTGCCTTCTGTGGTGATGGCGATGACGGGGCCTTGGCGGGCTTTGATTTCTTGGATGCTGCTGATGTTTTTTTCGTATAGGGAGTCTGTGGGGGCGAGGATGATGGAGGGTGTTTTTTTGTCAACTAGAGCAATAAATCCGTGTTTGAGTTCTGCGCACGGCAGTCCTTCGCATGGGATGTAGGTGATTTCTTTCATTTTGAGTGCTCCTTCGAGGGCGACGGGGTAGAGCGCTTGGCGACCTAGGAAGAGCATGGATTTGGATTTGAGGTAGCGTTTGGCGATGTCTTTGATCTCTTCGCTTTTTTCGAGGATTTTTGCGATTTGTTGGGGCACTTTTTCGATGGCTTCGAGCATTTCTTGGCCTTGTGTGGCGGAGATGTGACGCATTCGTCCAAAGATGATGGCGAGTAGTAGTGTAATCATCACTTGGGCTGTGAAGGATTTGGTGGCTGCGACGGCCATTTCTGGGCCGCTGTGCATGTAGACGCCACCGTTGCTTTCGCGGGCGATGGTGCTGCCGACGCGGTTGCAGATGCCGAGGACGCGGAAGCCTTTGCGTTGGGCTTCGCGCATGGCGTTGAGGGAGTCGATGGTTTCGCCGGATTGACTGATGACGAAGCAGAGGGTGTTTTCGTCTAGGGGTGTGTTGCGGTAACGGAATTCGCTTGAGAAATCAACTTCTGCAGGGATGTGGGCGATTGTTTCTAGTAGGGATTCACCGACCATGGCTGCGTGGCGTGCTGAGCCGCAGGCTAGGAAGAGGATGCGTCTGACGGATCGCATTTCTTGAGGTGTTAGGTTTAAGCCGCCTAGCTTGGGAGTTGCGGCTTCGTGGTGGAGGCGGCCGCGGAAGGCATTCATGATGGCTTGGGGTTGCTCGAAGATTTCTTTGAGCATGTAGTGTGGGAAATTGCCTTTTGAGGCTTCGGCGTCTGTGATTTCGACTTGGCTGATTTCGAATTTGGATTCGCCTCGTGTGAGGGAGGAGATGTGGAATTGATGGTCTTGGATGCGGACGATGTCGTCATCGTTGAGGTAGACGACTTTTTGGACGTGTGCGGCTATGGCTGGGACGTCGCTAGCCAGGAAGTGTCCTTCTTCGGAGATGCCGAGGATTAGTGGGCTGCCGCGTCTTGCACCGATTAGGCAGTTGGGATGGTCAGCGTGGATGACGGCTAAGCCGAAAGTGCCTGTGACTTCGATGAGGGCTTTTTTAATAGCTTTTTCGAGTCGATCTGGGTCGTTGGGGTCTGTTTGTTCGTAGATGTGGCCGATCCAGTGTGCGAGGACTTCGGTGTCGGTTTGGGATTTGAATTTGTGACCTTGTTTTGTGAGTCGCTCTTTGAGTGTGGCGTAATTTTCGATGACGCCATTGTGGACGAGGGCTAGTTTGCCGGATTGGTCGGTGTGGGGGTGGGAGTTGATGTCGCTTGGGACACCGTGTGTAGCCCAGCGAGTGTGGCTGATCCCGAGGTGACCGGGGAAATGACGATCACCGATATATTTCTCGAGGTCGCGGATTTTTCCTTTGCGTTTGACGATTTTTAGATTGTTTTGGGGTCCTAGGATGGCGATTCCGCTGGAATCGTAGCCTCTGTATTCTAGGAGACGTAAACCGCTGATGAGTAGAGGTTGAGCTTCTTTATCTCCGAGGTATGCGACGATTCCGCACATAGGCTTATTTTCTTTCGATGAGGCTCGACCCGGTCATTTCAGCAGGTTTTTGGAGCCCTAGCAAATCTAGAAGTGTGGGGGCAACGTCGGCTAGTATTCCGTTTTTCAATCGGATGCGATTAGCGTCGTGGCCGACGTAGAGGATGTGGACGGGGTTGGAGGTGTGTGCTGTGTGGGGTGAACCGTCTTCGGCGATCATTTGTTCGCAGTTTCCGTGGTCGGCGGTGACGATGGCGCATCCTTTTTGATTGAGAACTTCGGTGAGGACTTGCTTTACGCAAGCGTCGACTGCTTCTACGGCTTTGATGGCGGCTTGGAGAGAGCCTGTGTGGCCGACCATGTCTGGGTTGGCGTAATTTAGGACGAGGACGTCGTAAGGTTTTTGGCGGATTCTTCGTAAGACGGCTTCTGTTAGTTCGTATGCACTCATTTCTGGTTTGAGGTCGTAGGTGGCAACTTTAGGTGAAGGCACCATTTCGCGTTCTTCTCCTGGATATGGGGTTTCATTTCCGCCGTTGAAGAAGTAGGTGACGTGTGGATATTTTTCGGTTTCAGCCATTCGAAGCTGGCTTAGGCCTGCAGTGCTGACGACTTCGCCGAAGATGTTTTTCATGCTTTGGGGTGGGTAAAGGCAAGGTAGTTTGTATAGGGGGTCGTATTCGGTCATTGTGAGGAGTTCTACGCGAGGGCGGTAAGTTCTGGGGAAGCCGTTGAAATCATCTTTTAGGATGGCTTCGCAGAGTTGTCGTGTGCGGTCGGCGCGAAAGTTGATGAAGAAAATGCCATCGCCGTCTTTGATCAATGGGCTTTCGCCGGGGAGGATACGAGTTGCGGGGATGAATTCATCTGTTTTTCCGGCGGCGTAATAATTTTGTAGTGTTGTGACTGGATCTGTGCATGTGTGGGTGCCTTTGCCGGAAAAAATTAGTTCGTAAGCTGATTGGATGCGCTCCCAGCGTTTATCGCGATCCATGGCGTAGTAACGGCCGACTAAGCTTGCAATTTCACCGATGCCGATCTGGCGTGTTGTGCGGATGAGATCGTCGAGGTATTGTGCTCCTCCTGTGGGAGAGGTGTCGCGGCCGTCTGTGAAGGCGTGGATAAGCACTCGGGTGAGGCCGGCTTCTTTAGCGGCTTGGAGAGCAGCCTTGATGTGGTCGAGGTGGGAGTGGACGCCTCCATCGGAGACCAGTCCCCAGAGGTGTAAGGTGGCGTGACGTGTGCGAAGGGAGTGGAGGAAACTTAAGAGCGTTGGGTTTCTGAAGAATTTTTTTGAGGCGATATCCTGATGGATGCGGGTGAGGTCTTGGTAGACAATGCGTCCTGCGCCGAGGTTGAGGTGACCGACTTCGCTGTTACCCATCTGACCTTCGGGAAGGCCGACATCGAGGCCGCTTGCGCTGAGTGTTGCCATGGGGTAGTGCGCGTAGAGGTAGTCGTGATAAGGTGTGGCAGCGAGCCGTGTGGCATCGCCGATTTTTTCTGGGCTTAGATGGGATTGAGCTTGGATGCCCCATCCGTCGCGAATGATGAGGGCAACTAGGCGTTGTGATTTCATCGGGCTCTTATGCCGCGCAGATTGGTGGATGACAAGCGGCAAGGAAGGCTGTAGGTAGGGAGGATGCAAGAAGGGAAGATGCAGGAGATACCGGAAAGCGTGCGCCGTAGGAATCGGGTCACGTTGCTTGTTTTAATTTTGGTCGCGGTGATTATCTTGAGCGTTGCTTTTTGGTTTATCCTTACTAAGCAATAGGCATGAATACGACGGCGCTCCCTGTAGTTGCTGAGAGTGAAAACAGCCACAGCAGTCGAGCCTATGCAATTACGGCTCGCTTTGGGATGTTCATCTTCTTGCTGTCTGAGGCGATGCTGTTTTTGGGATTGATTGCGGGTTATGTTGTTCTTTTCATTAGCAATCTTTCGACATGGCTTCCTGAATCGGGCGCGTATTATCATTTGGAATGGCCACTTTCATGGATGAATTGGTTGATGATTCTCAACACGGTGTTGCTTTTGGCTAGCAGTTGGACGTTTCATCTTTCGGAGGTTGCGCTAAGAGGTGATCGCGCGGATCGGGCTTTAGGTTGGTTGACGTTGACGACGATATTGGGTGTGATTTTCCTTTGTGGGCAGGCGTTTGAGTGGTGGCACTTGAAGCATGAGGGGCTTTGGATTAATGAAGGGGGTCTTTATGCGGCGACGTTTTTTACCCTGACAGGCTTTCACGGTGCTCACGTTGCGATTGGGATCGGGCTGCTATTGTGGGCGTGGGTTCGCTTGCTGACGGGCAAAGTGACGGCAACGCGGTATGTGATGTTTGAGAACGTGGGGTTGTATTGGCATTTCGTGGATATTGTGTGGGTATTTGTGTTTTCGCTGTTGTATGTCGTGCCGTTTGTGATTTATGCATTCCGATGAAACGGGATCTCCTGGACAAGTAGAAGCGTCTTTTGTTTCAGAGCCGAGGTCGGTGGTGAGTGAGGCGGGGGGTGAGCGGACGGTATGGCATGGGCATCCTAGTCATCTGATCAATGCTAGGTATCATGCTTTGACATTGGGTTTGTTTGCGGTGGTGCCGCCTTTGCTCAAGGGGGTTTTTGATTTGCTTCAGTGGCAAGAAAAAACAGAGTGGTATTGGTTAATTCTCTCTCCGATTCTTTTGCCGGTTTTATTTTACTCGATGTGGAAAGTGATTGAGGTGCAGTGTCATCATTACATTCTGACTACTGAACGGCTGCGGCAAGTGAGGGGAGTCTTTACCAAACGCACTGAAGAGGTGGAGCTTTATCGCGTGCGCGATACGGAATTGATCGAGCCGTTGTTGATGCGATTTATCGGTGCGGGCGATGTGATCGTTATTTCGGGGGATGCTACGGCTCCGCGATTTGTGGTGAGGGGGATTCGTGATGCGCAACATTTTCGTGAATTGCTGCGAGCTCAAGTGGAGGCCTGCCGTCGGCAAAAGGGTGTGAGGGAGTGGCAAGTCGGGTGATGGATTAAGCTTTGAATTGAGGCGAGAGTTGCCAATCCTTTGCTGGTGTAGGGTGAAGAGGTGAGGGGTGATAGTTTTTTTCTAGCCATTGGATAAAACGTGCGGCGTGGGGAAGGAGAATTTCTTTGGCTTTGGCGATTGCGGCCTGGCGCTGTAGCATGTTGTTTTGTGCGATGAGAGCTAGATCATCGATGTTGTAGAGGTAGATGTTTTCGATCGAGTTTACAGCTGGATCGATATTTCGTGGAACAGCTAGATCGATTAAAAAAAGTGGGTGAGGCGGTGCATGCGGAAAATCGGCTGCTTGGATGAGGTGGTGATGCGCGGAGGTTGAAGCAATCACAATATCTACTCGATGCAGCCAGGTTGGCCAGGCCTCCCATGCGATGGGGGTAGCCTGGGGGATATCGCAAGAGATGGCTTCTGCGCGGTCGAAGGTTCGGTTGGCGACTAGAATTTTTTGTGCTCCGCGCGAATGAAGGGTGCGAAGGGTGCGGTGGCTGATTTCGCCAGCGCCGAGGAGGAGGATAGTGCAGGTGAAGAGGGAACTAAAGATTTTTTCAGCTAGATCAGCAGCGACTGTGGCGATGGATACGTTACCCGCTGTGATCGTGGTGCGAGCACGTGCTTCTTTGGCTGCGTTAAAGGCAGATTGAAACAGGCGATGGGTGATTTTTTGCGTGAATCCTGCTGCGGTCGCGAGAGCGTAGCTTTGTTTGATCTGGCCAAAAATTTCTGTTTCTCCGATAACCATGGATCGTAAACCTGCAGCGAGTTCAAAGAGGTGTATGACGGCATCTGCCCCTGTGCAGTGAAAAACGTGAGGGGTGAAGTCTCGGCCATGAAGCAAGCTGAGATACCTTGGCCAAACTTGGATGGCCTCATGGGGATGGGAGGTAACGGCGATGACTTCGACGCGGTTACACGTCGAGATGAGAACTGCTTCGGAGAGTTGAAGGTGGCGACTGACTGACTCGAGGAAGGAGGGAGTTTTGTCTGCTGATACTGCTGCTTGCTCGCGAATTTCGATCGGTGCGGTGTTATGGTTAAGCCCGACACAGATCAAAGTAGGAAGCGCATTCATAGCCCGGCTGAAAATCCTTGTAACCAGTTTAATGCTGCGATGCTTGCAATAAACGCGAGAATAAGCAAGCGGGCAATTGTTTTCGCTGAGAAGAGGCGACGATGGCTTGCGTAAAGGAGCAGCAGATAAAATAAGGCGAGAATAAGATGCGCGGAGAATTGTATCGAGGGCATCTGGGATTGAAC
>JANWVL010000021.1 GCA_025056655.1 Candidatus Methylacidiphilales bacterium | reverse complement strand
GAGAGGTGGGGGGTTGAGAGGGAGAGAGGTCGCTGGAGGCGCTTGTCTTGGGCTCGCGAAGGAGGGTGTAAAGCCACCAGGCCATGATGATGATGCAGGCGGCTGCACCGACTTTGGCGGTGCGGAAGAGATAGCCTGAGGCAAAGATCGATGGTGAGAACCAAAAGATGGCTAGGATGAGGGCGGCCGTGGTAGGGCTGAAGCCGAGGTGAGTGCGGCAGCCGCGGTAGTGAACGTAGGAGGCGAGGGCAATGAGGAGGTAAAAGACGACGGAGTAGAAGAAGGGGACGCCGAGGAGGATGCCTGCTTTTATGAAGTGAGCGTCGAGCCATTCGGTGAGGTAGCAGAGTTCACGCGATTGGTAGAAGCCCCAGTCGTTGAGGATGGAGTCGAAGATTTTTTCGCCGAAGGAGCGGGAGGGCTCGAGGTAGTTGTAGATAAAGGCTTCGGCTTCAGGGTGCATGTTGCCGCCTTTGAGGAGGCCCAGGGAGTTGATGAGGTAGAGGGCGAAGAGGGAGAGGGCGAGGTGGTGGCGGTGAGTGTAGAGGGCTTGGGTGAGTGGGCTGAGGATGGGGGCGAAGCGGTGGTAGAGGTTTTTTGCGGCGTGGAGGATTTGGGTTGAGAGGGTGATAAGTGGTGGGGGTGTGGAGGAGAGAGGGTCCATAAATGGGGGCGCGGGTGGAGAATTATTGGGCAGGTGGAGTATTGTTAACTGGAGGAATGTCGTGGGTTTGTGGAGCAGTCGTGGGTGAAGAGGGTAGCGAGGTGTGGATGAGGAAGGAGTAGAGAGTGCGGTCGATCTCGGGGTCGAAGGGGTCGTAGGGGGCGAGGATGATGCCGTTGTCTTTGTCTTGTTTGAGGAAGCTGCGGGGTAAGTTTACTGATTCAAAGGAAAAGGCGTTTGCGGAGGGATCGAGTGCGGGGCGAATTTTGAAGGAGGCATCGCCGGCGTAGAGGTCGTTTTCGGCGTAGGGGTCGAGGCGAAGGCGACCGGAGAAGTGGCGGAGGAAGTGGTTGGGGCGGGATGCGGATTCGAAGGAGATGATGGTGTTGGGGGGGAGGAGGCTGAGGATGAGCTGCATGGGGCGGGGGGCGAGGAGGCGGGAGATGTTGGGTTTTTTTAGGAAAGTTGCGGTGGTGGGGTCGTGGATGGCTTCGATGGCAGTGAGGTATACGGCGGAGTCGCGGTCTTGGTCGACAGTCCAGAAGAGGCCAGGGCTTGAGAGGGATTCGATGTAGATTTTTTCTTGGGCTGGTGAGGTGAGAGGGAGGAGTAGAAGTGCGATAGTGTGGGCTAGGGCTGTGAGGAGGGGCATGGTGAGGAGGAGTGAAGGATTTTATTTATTTGTATAAAATTAGTTAGATACTTAATCAATTTGGTGGGGGGATGGCAAGGGATTTTGCTCTTTAGTTGAATAAACTTGCTAGTGGGGCAGAAATGGCCAGATTGAGATTGGATGAGGAGGTGGTAAGATATGCTACGAAGATTAAATCTATGGGTGGCGCGAGTGGTGGTGTGGGGTGTGTGCTTGGGTGGTGGATTGGAGTTGTGGGGGCAGGCATTTCATCTTTCGATAGGGGATAATGGGAGGTTGTTGATTTACTCGCCGCGAGGGGAGAAAGTGGAGGAGTTGCCGCAGGCGACGATAGGGCGTGTGGTGGAGGTGCCGCCGGTGGTGTTTGAGGTGAGCTATGGGAAGGATATTAGTAATTTGTTAATGGTGATCATTTCGCCGAGTGCGGATCGGCCGACGGGGTTGAATTTTATGGTGGGGGGGAAGCGGATTCAGATGGATGCGCAGGCTGTGGTGACGTTGACATTTAATCAGGATAGGACGAAGTTGCGTGTGGATCCGGGGTATATTGGGCAGGTGTCGGTGGATGGGAATGTGATTGTGGAGGAGACAGAGTATGTGTTGCCGGTGGGGGGAGGGATAGCTGAAGAAAAGGGGGAGCAGATTTCTGAGGAGGGAAAGAGAGAGCAGGCTGTGGAATCTATGGGCGTGGAGAGGATGCCGCCAGCGCCGTCTGCGAGCACGACTCGGGTGATTGCGAGACCGCAGGAGGAGGAAGAGGAGTTGCCCTCGACGGGGGGTGAGATGGGGGTGGATGTGTCGCCGTCTTTTCTGAAAGATTCTTCTCAAGATATGGAAGAGATGCCGCTTGGCAAGGTTGAGAGTGTGCAGTTAGCGAAGCCTGATGCGAAAGTGGAGAAGGGGGTTCAGAATAAAGAGATGACCGGGGTGGGACACGATGCAGTGGGAAGTAAGGGTAAAAATGAGAGGACAGCGGTGGTTGGGAGGGCTGAATGGGGTGTGGAGAAGAAAATAGCTGAAAGGACGAAGCCTTTGTTGCAGGGTTATCGGCCTAATCAGCCGTTGTCGGCAAGTCGAATAGATTTGGGTAACATCAATCTAGAGGGTAAGCTGTTTACTACACGAAAGGACGAGGGGCCACGCTTGGTCTCTTATTACAGGGGACGGGACAAGAAGGCGGTTTTTGTTTATCCGGAAAATTACATACAGACACCGACAGGTGAGTATGTGATAGCGGATGGGGAGCAGTATCCGGATCGAGTGTATGTTGTTGAGACGTTTTTTTGGATGGAACCTGTGACTCCACCGAATCGGTTACAGACTCCACGAGTATCGGCGGATAAAATGGCTTTGGTGGAGATGGTGGGAGATGTGAGGATCAATACGCAGAGTGTAAAGCCGAGTAGGCAGATGGATTTTAGCTCAGGAGCGCTGCTTGAGACTGGGGCAGCAAGTAGTGTGGCTGTTTTTATCGGTGGGGTGAATTCGATTCGGTTGGGAGAGAATAGCTCGATGCGGTTGCAGCATCGGTTGGTGAGCGGTTATCGAGAGGTGATAGGGGAGGTTGATCGAGGGCTGATATTTGTAAAGGTAGGGCAGCGAACGGGTGAGGAGCAGCGTGTAATACTGCGAACACCACGAGGGGTGGCCGAGGCAAAAGGCACGGATTTTGCGTTATGGGTGGATCAAGAAGGGGTGTTCGTTTTTTTGAAGTCTGGCGAGATAAATCTTTTGAATGGAAAGGATCCTCTCCGCGTGCTTTCTAAGCCCAGGGAAGGGGGAGATCTGAGCTTAGGGGCATTGCAAAAAATTACGGCTGATCGTTTGCAAGCTAAAGTGTTGCTGGTTTTAGAGCAACTTAAGCGGCTTAACCAAAAGACTAATGAAATTTTAGAGAAGGCAAGTAGAGGGCTAGCTTTGCAAAGAAGTGAGAGGGAGTATCTGCAGATGTTGCCGACCGTTGATTTAGCTATACCGGTTCAAAGGGTAGGGGGTGTGAGGCGAGATGAGAGGGGGATTCAGGGCGAAGTAGAGAGGGTGAGGAGAGATAGAGATGAAAGTTTGAGAGAAGTCAAGGAAAAAATGAGATTTTAATAATTTTTGCATAATAAGTAAAATTTATCAGCAGCTTGTTGTTATCAACACAAAGCGGACTTAATACTTGGAGAACTGTTAAAAGTTTTTATTTTTACTCCTTGACATGTAAAATTTTTGACAGGATAATAATCCTATGAAATTTGTCGTTACTGCCTTGTGTGGAACTTTCCTGGTAGCTGTTTGGGGAACATCTCCGGTCTATGCACACTATACAGTGATAGCAGTGGAAGGCACCGCTACCGTGAGTAGTGAACTAGGTGGAGCTCAGCCAATCCGGCGCGGGGATACAATACCGCTCGGAGCACTTGTGCAGACGGGACCTGATGGGGGGCTGTTTATTCAAAAAGCACAAAGTTTTACGATGATTCAGGTGACAAGAGATACGCGGCTGCGTTTCGATGTGCGTGGTTTGCAGCAGTTGTTGGCAAGGCAGGTCCGTCAAGGCAGTATGTGGTATCCAGTGCAAGCTAGCGGTATGACACCGACATTGCCAGTGGATGTGGTGGATCTAGAGGAAGGCGCGATCATGGGAAACTTTCCGGGCGTAATAGCTGTCAACACTGTGCTTGGTTATGTCTTTGTGGATGGCACCGTGCCCACGCAAATATACGTGGCTTCTAAAGCAGGTAACGGTGCTCCTTCACGTGCGGTGCCGAGGGCAAGAACTACGCATAAGGTTCTTGTATATTCGAAAGAAGGGAAGATAAGTATCAACAATCGCCGTCGGGTGCTAAAACAAGTTATTGACCCGAAAAAAGGCCAGAAACTACCGCCAGAAAGCACAGTGCGTGCTCTATTCGATGTTGCCCAGGCTGAGTTGATCGCACAATCGGAAATTGCACGGCTATTAACACCCGAAGATATGGAGGAAGAGCCGCTCGTGGGTTGGATCGATCCGATTAAGGGTATGGAAGCATTTGCAAGCAGGGTTAGCGACTACGCACAAGGAGGAAGTATAAGCGACAATTTCAAACAATGGTATGCTTTGGAACCACCCAAAAATCAAAATGATAAGGCGTTAGAGATTTCGGGGATGAGTAAAGTCAATACAATTGGCAACGAGGTTTTAAATAACACCCAAGCTTTAAAAGAGGCACTCCTGCTTCTTTATCAGCAAAATAAGGCATTCTTTGACAGTAAAGGGGCCACGCCTTCGACGACGCTACTTACTAGTGTAACGGATCCGGAGGAACTAAAAAAGATCGCATTGCAAGTAGCACAAGCCTTGGCATCCACAAATACATCTAACTTGACAGCTCTTGTTCCGTTGCTTACCCCGCCAGCAACAACTCCATTCTAAGTTTCTT
>JANWVL010000020.1 GCA_025056655.1 Candidatus Methylacidiphilales bacterium | reverse complement strand
CTGCAATCGTCATTTCACCCCTCAGCCCAACCCAATCGGCTACCCGCCCATAATCCCGCGCCAAGCCGTCGAGATGTATCTGGATGGCCACAGCTTCCGACGCATCGGGCGCAATCTGCGTGTCAAGTGCGCAATCCGTGGCCAACTGGGTCAAGTGCGCCGGTGAACGTGCCTTGGCTGCCCCCATCCCACAGCTCCCAACCGACGACTAACCGATCGTCAAGCTTGAGAGCAGTTCACATTCGTCGGGAGTAAAAAAAGGCGACGATCTCATCACGCAGGTCGAGCGCCGGCGCGCGCTGCGTAATGAGCAGGTAGATACTCTATCCCGCTATGAAGCGGTGTTACAGGCGGTGGTGGATCAAGCGCCACGGGCATTTCAGTATTGCACCGACGGCTTCAGTGGGTATGCTGCTTTAGACTACAGTGGTAGCATCTTCCGGTTGCGCCGGGCAAGTCGCAGACCTATTCAGTTAAAGCAAGTCTCGCCGAGTTGCGGGGGCTCTTGCTCGCTTAGGCCGACGGACGCGGTGCTTTTCGCGGTGTGTGTAGGAGCTATGGCGGTCGGTTGCGTCGTTTGTGCAATGCTGGAATCGGCGGCATCCCTTCAAGCAAGCGCATCCGGGTTATCAGAGCTATCCGCGGGACTACGCAAGTATTTGGGTTTAGGCACACCCGGCTACCCGCCTAGAATCCAGCGCCAAGCCGTCGAGATGTATCTAGATGGCCACAGCTTCCAACATATCGGGCGCAATCGGCGTGTCAAGTGCGCAATCGGTAGTCACCTGGGTCAAGTGCGCCGGTGAACGTGCCTTGGCTGCCTCCATCCCGCAGCCCCCCAACAGACGACTAACCTATCGTCGAACTCGATGAGCTATTCACATTCGTCGGGGGTAAAATCACGCAGGTCGAGCGCCGGACGCGCTGCGTGATGTGTTGGTAGATACTCTATCCCGCGATGAAGCGGTGTTGCAAGCGGGGGTGGATCAAGTGATACGCGCATTTCAGTCTTGCACTGACGGCTTCAGTGGGTATGCCGCTTTGGACTAGCGTGGCGGCTGTCTCTAGTTGCGCCGGGCAAGTCGCAGACCTATTCAGTTGAAGCAAGTCTCGCCGAGTTGCGGGGGCTCTCACTCGCTTAGGCCAACGGGTGCGATGCTTTTCGCGGTGTGTGGAGGAGCCACGGCGGTCGGTTGCGTCCTTTGTGTAATGCTGGAATCAGTGGCATCCCTTCAAGCAAGCGCATCCGGGTTATCAGAGCTATCCGCGGGACTACGCAAGTATTTTGATTTAGGCGCTCCATAATCCTGCTGATAGGCATCTGGTAACAAATATTCATTTCCCCTAGTCAATCATGGAGCACCATATTACTTAATAGCAGGATAGAGTTGTGCTTAAGTTTAGGCAGTAGAATTGGAAAATAGCGGAATAAGCTAAGGTATGATCACAGTGTGTTTGACCTATTTAGCGCCTGATTGAATATTTAATTGGTAAACTGTTCTAGATACGTTTCAAACAGCGCCATAAAAGCACTTTTTGATTAATGTACACAGGATTTATAGATGTGGAAAGAACTGAGCTGGAATAATCAGTTAAATAGCAATGGCGTAGATTATCATATGTTATTTATGTAACATTTTAATATTTATGACCTCCTTTTGTTGATTACCAGGCATTAAAATAACTGACAAGAATAAGATGTAGGTGTTATAATAAAGGCATGGAAGCGCAAACAGATATCCTAAAAAATGCTCATAACCTAGCCGTTAAAATATTAAAAAGAGAACTAGATAATGATAACAGTGAGAAGGATGATATAAGTATATGCCTTGAAAGGATATGTTTGGATTTAATTGATGATGACGAGTTATGCGAAAAATATCATAAAGGCCAATTAAATCATGGCAGTGAAGAATACATAGCATCTGCTTATTTGGGTAGATAATTTAAAACATGTTTTTAAACTCAATAGAAGATCCAAATTCAGATAATGAATTTGAAAAATATTTTAATTATCTACTAATATACCTTGATATGAAAAAAATAAACGAGGAGGAGTTTGCTGAACATATTTGCTATCTTATGCGATCAGTTAAATGGCGATATTTTTTAACCACTCTGATTGATCATCCACAGTTTCCTATTAATTTAAGAAAATTTATAAACGGCAATTTAATATTAGCAAACCATTATATTCATGACCTTTACGATGAAGGTCTATCTTTCAATTAATCTTAATATCCAACAGAATCCCAGCTTTTTTCTGGCTAAAATACTTGCGATTTCGCCCTGATGGGATTAAAATAGATGTATGCAGACCCCACCATCCGTCCTGTTTGTCGAGTTCGTTATCGATTCTATTATCTCTATTGTAAACAAGAAGGCGCACCTAAACAGCTATAGCTTTTTAAGCGCCATAAAAGAAGTTAAAGAGAGTATAAAGAAAAATAATGCTTTTTTATTTCACGATAATATAGATCCATGTGAAAATTTATTCGTCTTTGTTAAATTGATGTATGAAATTACAATAGGTGTGCCAGAAGATAATGTATATGAAAATATAAGAAAAGAAATACAGAGAATACCATCGGCACTTGCATGGAAAGCTGCATTTGCACAAGCAGTATGTGAAAATATATGCCAGTGGGAAATGATCTCATCCATTGCAGAAATTATATATATCAAGACTTTTATGTATGATGATGGTGCGGAAAATCGAGTTTTCAATTATATTATAGAACAATATGCTAAGAATATCCATCACAAGATACCAGAAGGGATTATTAAAGAGATAAAAGAACTTAGCAACCAAATAAAAGATATCAATATATGGGAAGATGCTTTCTTGGCTGCATGTCGTTACAATAAACTCAGCTGGGCTTACGTCAAAGCAGTGGCATTGAATAACAATAAAAGCAAGGAAAGAAGCAGGCCAACACATAAAAGCAGAAAAGTTCACTACGGAAGCGTAAAGCTTATGTCTAACGATGATACCCAAACCGAGCTAGCTGAAAAGTTAGCCGAAGAAAAATTAAAGTTCTTTAATGTAGATTAAAAATTATACGGGGTTGTTCCTACCTATGTATGTCAAAGTTATTCCGCTTGGATTGCCTTATGACATCCCTTTGATCTATTTCGCTGATACAAAAGAGGATTTGAAGGATCAACAAGCGTATCTGGCAACATGTAATCTAAGAGATAGGCTCATACCATGCATTGTGATTTCTTCATCAAGCGAATATCATGAAAGCGCCAAAACTATTTATTTAGACAAAAAATACGAGATACCATATAGTTATATAGAATCCGCTAGTCTCCTTAACAGTCTTTATGGTATACCATTAAGTCAGTCACTTTTATTTCTTTATCCTCATGCACCCAAATTGATTAGTAATTATGAAATAGTAAATGAAATGACAGACGATGTGAAAATGACTGCGGAAGAAATGAGGATTTATGATTTTATACGGAAAAGTAGAAGAGGATCTTTAGGGGAGCAGACAATTAAACAGTATATAGGCAAAGAAATCAATCCGCGCAATTTTGAGAAGGCTATCAAAGATCTATGCAAAAATAATTTAGTTAATAAAACTTATAGCATAAAGAGATACCGTATTAATCCCAGCAGAATGATTGTTTTCATGAATAATCACAATGGACACACTGATGATAAGTATAAAGATGCCTTGAAACAACTTAATGATAACCCAGGGATATCACTAGAATGGTGGATGATTGAAAATGGATTATCTTATAAGGATATCCATCAACTAGATAAAAGGGGGATTATTCGTTTGATGCTTGGCGCAGTAGCTTCTAAGAATCACGGGCAAGAAAATAATTTTAACGGAAGAATTAATTATAACAATACACAAATTTACAGCACAGGCTATCAAAATTGTTATTGGATACCGATATCAGATGCTAATGCTCTTAACAGTGCCCTTCTGAGGATAAAAAAAGAAAACCAAGATCACTATTCTAATATCTGTGTTCCCAATGGAATATGTGGGATAAATGTGGCAAAAAATATAAAGGATATGAGATATATATATACAGAAAAAACACCTCTGGATTTAAATGATTATGGACAAATTGCTCTATTTTCAGCACCTTGGGCCACCATAGGAAATAATCCTGTTGCTTTTATCATAAGTGATAATAAAGCGGATTATCAGTATGGCAGAAGGATAATAAACAACTTCATTGGTTTTATGATATATAACCTGCGAAACTCAGTGAATGCAACTATGAATATGTATTTGTTGTGTCCGTTTATTCCATATGAGTTTTTATATAGCAAAAACTATCTACCAACAGAAAAGCACTTTTGTTATCCAGATGTCTTACGTCCGGATAAAAAAGGCTATCAAAAGATAGGAGAAATAATTCTGGATTACATTAAAAGCGGCAAGAAAATATTGATGATAAAGGATTTATGTTTTAACCAAGTGGCAAAAGACTATGAGAATAACATTGAAAATATAACTAAGAATACATCAGGACGTATAAATTGGTCTATGGTCACAAATATGCAGCCCTCCTCTTCATTGTCATTTACTTTTTATCGCTATATATCTGGCCAGTATCCATATAATGATTATTATGATGCCGTTATTTTTGTTTACGCGCAACCAAAGAATATTTCTCATGAATCAAGAGAAACTGCGTGGAGAAGGGCGCTTTATGCTATGTCCTTATTCATTCACGCAAGACCTATTATTTTAGATGTTTATGGCACATTCGATTATGATCTATATTTACAAAGTGTTCGATATCTCATTGATTTAAGAGCTAAGAACAATGATGTATATCATTCAATTATAGTGCGCAATTATAATCAGGAAAGATGCAAGAAAGAAGCTATTGATATTTATCAAAATATCATAAAAAGCGGCATGATTAGTACGTCACCCACTATGTATAAAATTGACTTAAAGAATAAACTATTCGAGTACATTATTCGTGTGAAAAACAAACCGCCCTTACTATACGATATATTATCAAGATTTCTAAATGTAGACTTCAGAGTTTACATAGGTAATTCCTATCTTTCATCATTCTATTAAATTTATAAGCAATTTCATTCATTATCATTTCAAGTGCATGGCAAAGATTATGTCGTTTTATTTTTTTATCAATATCAAGACGAACACACTGTCATATAATTTAACCTAGAATTATTTCGATAACAAATAAAGATTGCATCAAATTTTTAAGTTAATTAATTTTACCTTTAATATTTTATCTTTATTTAGACGCAAACGATAATACTCTTATACCATTGCTATTGACAAAACATGCTTATTTCAAAGCTAAAACCCAAATGAAATATGTTGTATTTTGGTATAACTAAGAAAATATGGCCTTGTTCTTTTGCCTTTTTTGTGTTATATTCAATACTTGATCACTAATTAAGCTTGTTTTTATGTGAAGGGGGTATAATATTAGTATATGAAGAAGAATGAAAGAGCGTTGCTCATCCAGAAGACGATAAGTCTAATCAATCAGAATCCAAAGATTAGACCTTGCGATGTGGCTCGCGAACTTGAAATAAGCCACTCAACTGCTACAAATATACTCAAATCAGCAATGGCGGTGGCAAGTGGGAAATTGCCCTTAGAATTAGCTATTTGGCCTAAGGGTAATAATCAGGGCCGTCCTAAAAAATATATTATCCTAGAGATATCTTTGATAAAAAATTACATGCAATGTACAGTAGAAGAGCTTTTGAAAGCTAAGAATATAGTTTTGAACTGATGAGTTTCTCAGAAAAAGAAATACAAAAATTGGCCGAGTATTTCATCAGTGAATTACATGTTTACAAAAAAAGAAAGACCACAATATACGGATACAAACGTGCAGTGCATATTTATTTATGCTACATCAAGCACGCCTTTGATAATAATTTAGATATTAACACGGATAACTATAGATTATATTTACAAAAACGCCATGGATACAGTTTGAGCACAATAAATTACTATTTCAAGATAGCCAACAAATTTAATGAATATTGTTTTAAACACGGGGTAAAAATCACCGAGGTTAATTTTTACACAAAGTTTGGCCGGAATAATTCAATAAAAAGTAACCGCGCTACATTGATTGAAGGACAATTTTTATACCATTTAGTAAATCATGATGTGTTTAAAAACAAATGGCATGATTTTGTCGTAAAAGCTGCGATAGTTTTGATTTCACACATACCTTTACCGATCAGTGCTATTGTGAACTTAAAGTGGTCAGATATTTCTTTTATAGAAAGCGGCGTTGTTATTAATATAAATAGCAATATATACAATATAAAAGGAAGATATGCTGAAATTCTTATGGACATGCGTCGCACATTTCCTCATCATTTCTATGTGTTCGGTTTTTTAAAGCCGATAAGTTATACATGGATATACCTGCTATTTAAGAAATCAATAAACGAGACAAGCTGCAGAATAAATCTGTCTGATTTTAAAAAGCTTTTTAGCAAACCATATTAAAATTAGAGCATCAACTTTATATTAAACATTAGTCTAATATAATAAAATAAAAATTAATTAATGCTAAAGATCTGCCTTGTATATATCTTCATTTAGAGCGAAAATTATGTAGATTTAAATAAACCGCTGCAATGTTAAAATATAGATCGCCTTTGTGTTCAATGTGTAGCGGTTTCTTTGTGCTTTTAATGCTTAAATGCATTGCATAAAAATTTGGACTAAAAAATTCTTCCTCTTCTTAATAATTCTCCAACTGCTCCAGAATAACTAAAACAGAAAATAAATGTACTATACGCTATTAGCAATAATATTTTTTCACCGACATTCATCTTTCGTTTCAGCTGATTTATAGAAAATAATGATAATCCACCGATTTTAAGAATACGCTTTAATATAATTAGAAGAAGATATGCTGCTATCATACTTATACTTAATCCACCTACATAATAATATTCTCGCATAGTTAATTCCCTCTGATAGAATATACGATATACAATCAAAACAACAATCACTGATAATAATAAAAACAAAAACATAGGTGTTTTAACTCTAATATCATTGTTTTTATAGTCAACCTCCAGGTAATAAAAATTTAAAAAACACGCCAATGGATTTATAGATGCTATACATATAACTATATGTGACAAAACAATATAATCTATAAATGCCATAGCCATACTAATCACAGCGATAATGCAAATTAATATAGTAAGAATAATACCTATTAGTGTAAGTAATGGCCTTGGTTTTACATCAAATTTTGCTATCAATCTAAATATAATAGAACAAGGTGCGATTGCAAGTAAAGAAAAAATAATAGATGTAATGCTCATTACTGATGCTGCCATTTTGAATGATCAGGCAACCCAAAGATAAATATATACACTAAAATTATCATCAAAAATAAAATATGCGGAAAAGATATAAGCAAATTTGCCACTCTAAACAACTTCAATACTTCATCTAAATCATCGAAACTAAGCGATATTTCTTCTTGATATGCGGTTAAGTCGTATTCTTCCATATCTAGATCCAAAACATTCTTAGTTTACGGAAGCCTGTTTAGTTGCCATCTTTTATTATAGCAGATCTGGTCTAAAATAGTTATAAGTACTAAGTTATCCAAGCTTTTTGTCGGCAATGATCTTAAAAAGAATGCTATTTATACTATAGTATATTAATGAATAAAATAATAAATGAATGATTTTTTAATGCGTTGATCTGGAAGCAATGATACTCCAAATATATCAAGATGGCTAGGCACAGGATTAGAAAAGAATATCGCACGAAAACATTCGGATTATCTAAAGCTAAAAACACAGGTCATGATGATACTTTTTGACCTCATATCTACGTCTTCAGAGACATCGGGCGCAATCTACCTGTCAAGTGCTCAATTGATAGCTGACTGAGTCAGGCGCATCCGTTATCGTGCTTTGGTCCATAACTCCACGCTCTTCCAACAGAAGAATAACTCATCGTTGAGATTATTAAGCTATTTACATTCGTCAGGAGTAAAAAATGCGGCTATCTCATCAATCGTGTTAAGCAAAATACGCGCTGCATGATGAACTGGTAGATACTCTATACGCGATGAGGCCATGATGCAGGCAATGGTGGATACAGAGCAACAGGCATTTCAGTACTGCACAGACGGCTTCATTGGGTATACTGCTTTAGGCTAACGACAGGGGAATATCTCTGATTACGAAAACAAGTCGCAGACCTAATCGGTTGAAACAAGTTTTGCGGACTTTTTGTGAATCTCGCTTGCTTAAGCTAACGTTCGCGGCGTTTTTCGCCGTGTGTGTAGGAACTACGGCGGTCGGTCGCGTCCTATGTGCAATGCGGGAATTGACATCAGCAATTCAAGTAAACGCATATGAGTTATCAGAGCTATCCGCAGGATGAAGCAAGTATTTGGATTTATGTACTACCTACAATTATTTATCGAATTCTCTCTAAATGCAATCACAAGTAGCTAACTATGTAAAGTGCATTGCTGAGCGTACTCTCATTTCTATCACACTGCACATAACGTATTGTTAACTATATTTGTTTGATTGATAAACAAATCACATCGCCTAGATTAAAAACTCTCTTCCCGAAAATATTTGAGAAGTAGTTGACTTTAAAAACAATGGGGTTTACTTCACGCAGCTAAACTAAAAACATCTCGTCGTTTATTGTAGAAGTAAACTTACTAAGAGATATTATCAATTCTGATATTGATGGATGATCGGGTGAATTCGTCGTTATTGTTTTTATTATTTTATGCATAATATCACCTTGGCCTAATTCCATCAATACATTCATTATTGCTTTAAGATGATCTTCTTGACGTGTACTTTTTATTACCTCCAATGCCGGTTGAATAATATTTTCCTGTGGTATAAACTTGAGAATCTCCTTATCTTCAACCTTGAAATCTTTAGCTAAGATATGTGCATTTTGGTATAAAAATTTAAAAGCCGAGGGGTTTCCACTTGATAAAACAATGTCATTGATTTTATCTGATAAATTGTATGTAACTACTATATTCTTGATAAGATGGTCAGCAGTTGGGTTGTTATTTTCCATCATTTTATAAACACATAGCATCAAAACCTTACGATTTATTGATTTAATTTTATCTTCGTTTCTTATCAAATATTCTGCTGCTTTATCTGGAGATATATATATTGCCATCCTTAGGCTATAATAAAATTCATCTTGATTTAGTCTGCCATCTAATATTTTCTCAATTATATCCCATCTCTTTTTCAATTTAGCGTACTTGAATAATAACTCCTCTATATCATCAACGTTTTTATCGCAAGCGAGTAATCGGTCAAAAGCTTTGATCATCTCAATCAAATTATCTTCGCTAATTAATTTAGCTACAAAGCCGGGATATTCATAGTTAAAAACCTCCCCGTAACCTTTTTCGATAAACTTTTGAATGGCTTTGTTAATTAAATCCTTATCCATGCTATAAATAGCTGCGTCCAGGATTTTTGTATTAATGGAATTATCTGAAGAATCTATCAATTCGTGTAATTTATTAATACACTCTTTCGACCCTGTTTTTCCGAGAGCTATTATTATATCATCATCAAGCTTAGGCTGCTTAGATATTAGTTTATATATTTTTTTGCAGCAATTATTTAGCAAAAACTCGAACCTTTCTTTGCTATAATGTTTACCCCTCAAGATGATACCCTTCGACGCGTCGAGCTTACGCAGACGATAAACAATGTTACTCAGGGCGAGTATCAAAGTCTTTTTATCTTTAGGATCATGCCAATTCCGCTCTAATACATAGAAATCAGCAAAATCTCCATATTGTATAGTTTGGTTTATTATAAAATCTTTTACATAAATAGATAAATATAAATATTTCTTCGCTTGCTTTATAAGAAAGCCTTTATAAATCTTGCTTATTATACTTGCGCCCATGTGATATCCTATAGTATCAATTTCTGAAATAAATTCCATGAAACTAGATAATGACCCCAGTTCATCTTCATGCGAGTAATAATTAATTCCTTTCTTTAAAAATTTAAGTACATCTTTATAAAACCCCAATCGTGCTAATAGAATTAATCTTCCAACAGATGAATGGTATTTAAGTGAATAACCACCATTTTGTTGATAATCTTTTTCAATCCTCTCTATCAATTTTCTTCGAACCACCTTGTTTTTTCTTAATCCAATGGCAAAAAATTTTATTATATCTGCCCTGATCGATTTGTACATGAAGTCAAGTGTGGATATAGCTTTATCCAGATAATAAGATTTTCTATACCTAATGTAACGTGATATGTATAAAGCAGCTTTAATTTCCTCTTCTGCCTTCTTGGATAATGGTGGTATAATTTTATCGCAATATTTGTCTTTCATCTTGGCTAAAAAAGCAATGGCTGCAATTATTTTTAATGGATTATCATCGCTGTCATATAAAAATCTCATGTAATATATCACCACCCT
>JANWVL010000019.1 GCA_025056655.1 Candidatus Methylacidiphilales bacterium | reverse complement strand
GGCGCAATCTGCGTGTCAAGTGCGCAATCGGTAGCCACCTGGGTCAAGTGCGCCGGTGAACTGCCTTGGCTGCCCCCATCCCACAGCCCCCAACCGACGACTAACCTATCGTCGAGCTTGAGAGCAGTTCAAATTCGTCGGGAGTAAAAAATGCGACGATCTCATCACGCAGGTCGAGCGCTGGACGCGCTACGTGATGTGTTGGTAGATGCCCTATCCCGCGATGAAGCGGTGTTGCAAGCAGTGGTGGATCAAGCGCTACGCGCATTTCAGTATTGCACCGATGGCTTCAGAGGGTATGCTGCTTTGGACTACCTTGGCGGTTGTCTCTAGTTGCGCCGGGCAAGTCGCAGACCTATTCAGTTGAAGCAAGTCTTGCCGAGTTGCGGGGGATCTTGCTCGCTTAGGCCGACGGACACGGTGCTTTTCGCGATGTGTGGAGGAGCTACGGCGGTCGGTTACGCCTTTGTGTAATGCTGTAATCGGCGGCATCCCTTCAAGCAAGCGCATCCGGGTTATCAGAGCTATCCGCGGGACTACGCAAATATTTAGATTTAGGCGCTTCAATAATCGCTCGTCTATTTACTCAATAATATAATGAAATATTAGATGAGGAATATTTAATAAACAAGGCTAATGTATTATACAACAAGATAAGTATTTATATTGGCTATACACCGATTAAAGATATTTATTAACGCTTTAAACTGAATTTTTGATAAATAGAATAACGATTAAAAGTCCATGTTTATATTGTTTACAGAAAAACATCACAGATGATTAGCATATCTTCATATGCTGTAAAATAAGACCATGTATATAAACTTAACTAGGGACATAAGCAAATAGGTGGTTGAATTATGTTAATCACATCTGTAACCGAGCTATTTTACAAGATCCGAAAATTTTGTCTCAGCCTAATAACCGATTTAATTAATTAGCTAAGGTGCAATTGACTCAATGTAAGATGTAAATACATGTACTATAGCTAATTGCAGATTTTACAGGGTTTGTATTATTAATGATGATGAAATTGTATATATCCTCTAGATAATAAACAAATTTATTCTTGGTTCAAAATATATCTTAAATAAAAAAACACGATGTTAATCTAACGCTTTTAAATATTATAAATATAAATGCACGAGGCGAATTATTTTTGTTTAAAGAAAATGGTGGCTATCTTCGTGTTATCTGTAGACACATAAATCACAACAGATTGACATATAATAAAGGCATGAAAAGTCATCTTGATCTAACTGGATATTATATCTTTCAAGACAAGAAAAGATTAAACGCACGAGAGTTAATTGAAATAACGCGCACGTATCCATATGAAAGCTTGGTGATTATACTAAATTTTATACTTTTCTGTAATAATCACCTACCCGATCATTTTTTACTAGCGCAAGCTTTAGTACACCTAGCAATGATCAATAACAAAAAAGTAAAAGATATATTGGTTGTATATACCAAACCCGATGTCGCGATTATACAATGTGCAGCATATCTTGGTCTATACTTATTGACAGGCAATCAGCATATGTTGCGATATGTAAAAGAAAAGTTAAATTCTGTTGATGGAGATCAGGGTAGAAATATCTTAAAACTAATCGGTTTTGCCTTCTTATATAAGAAACAGATTGATTTGGCAAATTTGATCATAGAATTTTCGAACAAATTTTATCAGGCCGCTCTTGAAGTGATAGGAGAAATACAAGACCAGTATTTTCTAGGATTTCTTTTCGAACAATTACGTGTGAGTGATACAAACAAGAAATCATTGGCGCTGAAAACATTAACCAGAATGAATTACGATGGCATAGTAGATTTATTACTGTATGAATTAAAAAAAGACGAGAATGGTGCTTTAAAAGAAACTATTATCAGATCATTAGGTAAAGTGGGAGATTTGAAGTCTTGTGAATTATTGTTTAAATGGATTGAAGAAAATCGTTTTGATGAAAAAGATTTGATCTTAGAGTCTATAGGAGATATACTAGGCCGTTATCGTTATTCTGAAGACTTAAACGAGGAGTTAAAAATTAGGTTGGATTATTACTCGAAACTCTTATTGGATTATCTATTCAAGTACATACCTATTTTAAATAATTTTAAAACTGAGGTTAAAGATAAAAATTATACTGATTTAATAAATAATATTTTACGCTGTTTAAATGACTACGAAAATGGTCATATTCTGGATATCTTGATAAGAAGCCAAAATAAAGAATTCATCAATGAAATGATAAAGATTATGTTGATGTATTATGATGAATATGCTATGTTGCTTTCTTTGTATGGTAATAAATTGGGTAAGGTGGTGGATAAGAAAAACATAGAACTAGCGCGTGAAATAATAAAAACAGGCGATGATTTCTGGGTTTTCTCATTGCGTGAAATGATATTGGAATATGCTTTTCATCATAAGGATACAGACACCGTTTTTTTTATTATTAATAAACTCGGCTCCTATGCTTATCTATACATGGAAGATATAGGTTTATCGCTGCTTAACTTAGATGAAGAAAAGGGCGTTGATTATATCATTAATAATATGAGTAATTTGATAAATCACGATGAAAACGAACCTCAATATTTTATGTCAATTTACACGCTATTTGAATTGATCAGTAGAAATATAAACGAGGCAGATAAACTACTAACTATGATTTTGGATAAATTTAACAAAGATGCCGATATGTTTAGATTGCTTATCACGACGTTGTTATCAACACTTAATCAATACTCCATGGAATTGTTTTTTAAACACTCCGATGATTTTATTAACTATGTTCGCGATGTGCATATGAGACCATTGGCAATTTTAGATCATGAATTTATCTTGAATGCTGTGTTTAAAACTATCAAAGAAAACGACCGTATTAATAAAAGCAACAGAAATAATAATATTATCAAATTACTTGTTTATTGTTTGAACGAAAGATCAATCGAAATTGTGCGTAAATTAGCCATCGACTTATACGATAATCACGATATCATTTATTTAGTAGATATTATTATAAGAGAGTTAAGGGCTATAGGTTTAAACAAGAAAGGATATGCTTCGTTGCTTTAGAGTATTTATTGACACACACCAAATTCTTGTGATTGACTTTAGCTGTTTATAGCATAATTCAAGATTAATGTTGTTTATCAACAACTTTGCGGCTTATATTAATATTTAAAGCTATCACTGACGATGCGTATATTACGGTAAACTATAGTTGTTGTAATAAATTAAAATCAGTCTAACTTATATTCTTTTTTAATGCAAATAACAATATTTATAAACAAGCGGGGAGTTTTTATCTGAATTTATTCGATTGATGTTATCTTTATATGTTCACTCACTTTATACACTTTGATGCATTTTATCTCGTTTGATATAAAAATGCTAAGTAAATATAAAAAATAATAAACTTTCTACCGTTCAAACCTTACAAAACAATCACTAACCTTGATTATTTTAATGGCTTCAGTTTAAATAAATAAGAAGTATATAAAATTTAATGATATTTAAGTCGGCATATTAACATGGATATCATAAGAATTGGCGGAAAGATCTAGACACAAAGATTGATGCAGCCGTATACAATCGTTATAATTATGATGCGCTCACCGGAATAAATACTGCCCACTCTAGATTTAAAAAATAAAGAATCCAGCCTGTTTAGCTTGTCATATACCCTATAAACAGCTCGATTTATTGGCCTGTGTTGACAAGATCAAAAATCAGTGCAACCTGTTTAAACGATCGAGCATGCTTCTTGCATGAAACAACTAGAGCTTTGTCACGATAACCGATGATAGTTAACGATAATTTTGCGTAACACATACACTAGAACCGCAAGATAAAACCAAAACATTTATATATCATGATTCACTAATACATAATCATAGCTCAACTGATAGATCGTTTACTTTTTTGCATCACCGAGTATGCGATGGCAAACAATCTAGGGGATGGTCATGCCGTTTTACGTCCTAAAGATATGAACTGCTAGATAACAAATAAGAAGGTTTTGTCTTCTTTTGTACAGCGCGGGATAGGTTTAGTCAGAACAGGACTACTAACGTGCTTAACCTATTTGTTTACTGGTCACACTCTTTACGTCTAGCGTGATACTGCCGCGTCGGAAGCATTGGTCAGCGATATACATTTTGATTACCAGACGGATGAAGGATGTGAGTAGAGTATCTGATTGGATTATCTGAAGAATACAACCATGATTTTAAGTATTTATAGGTAGCACTTGTTGCAGCTTCAGTCTTTATCTTACTCTATCACCTATTGGTTGCTTTTATCCAAAATTCATACAATTGCTTCAACCGCAAATATGTTTTAAGGCTAATAAATGCGCTGAATTCTTCTCTAAAACATAGGCGATGTTTTCACAATTATCTTAGTGTAATATTTATCTAACACGCCTTTATTCTATTATTTTAGCACACGTCTTCAATCTCGCACACCTATCTGTGTTATAATATGTTTGGATATGAATAATATTCACACTGTTCAAGACATCCCTAAAATAGGACACGCGAATTCATATTGCGCAAAAATTATAGTGCCAAGAAACAACAAAAGAGACGCTCTATCTTCTGAAACTTTTATCCAATCCATTTGCACTCATCATCTCAACGATTTCATCTCCTTAGAAATATACGCTGATTATCATGGCACATCCCTATTGGTTAGAGCAAAAGAGTATGATCGTCTCACTCATGCCGTAGATTTGGTTAAAGCAACATGGCCACAATGTGATGTTAGGTATTATGATACAGAACAAGATCCGGCAGTAAAAATAAGGGAATCGGCTAATAAACACATATGTTTATATGAAGGTAAACTCAGATCACCAGCTATTTGGCCGATTAGAACCAGCAGCACACGTGAAGGCAGATCTACTTATGATGACTTTTCTCGCGGCGCCGACCCGCTAATGAATGTCATCTCCACAATTTCTCATCTCAATCAAGATCAGCAGTGTTTAATACAGTATATTCTATCACCGATGCCTTATCACTGGGCTTCGTTTTGGAGAGGCACGACCCAGGATGTTAATGAAAAATTAAAATTATCACCTGTTTACTTAATCAGCACACTGTCTACTCTCATTGGTGTAGGATTCATCTTCTTTGCCCTTTTGATATGTTTGCCCCTTGTGCTTCTATTCGGCTTGACAAATTATGCATTTATCGGCTTGGGCTGCTTTATAGCAGCTCTTTTCTTCTTTTCCATACGATTGAAGCTCGGTTCTCCACCTGATCCTCATCTGGTACAACAAAAAATAGCAGGAAACGCTTATCGGGTCTGGTTCAGGATTTATACGGTCGCTTCTGATCGTGTTCATGCGGAGAACCTAGCTATAAAAGTAACTAATACCTTTAGTGCATATAATTTCGCAAGTGGCAATGGATTCATGTTTAAAAAGAGCAGGGCAATATATGCACCAGACTACATATGCTTTAAACGCCATGCAATAGATCAAAGTATCCCTTCATTGGTTATTGCTCTGCCTGGATCTTTACAAAAGCCCATACTATCTTCTAATGAAATGGCCATTTTATGGCACTTGCCACATGAAGCTAGTTACAACCCAAGCCTAGAATACGGCACATCCAAACAAGTGATGGCTCCCCGGAGAGAATTTGGTCACGAAGAAGGGATGTTGTGTGGATACGTCCCTGGCATCTATCGCAGACCTGTATATTTGTCGCCACAGAGTATTCTGCGCGGCAACATCGGTTTAGTCGCAACAACACAAAGTGGCAAATCTAACATGATGTGCCTCATCGCTCAATATATTATGGAAAATGACCCGCAGGCTTCTGTTATTGTTATTGACCCACACCGTACTTTGGCTCAACATGTCGCCTCATTAGTGCCGAAGGAAAGAATTACTCAAGCGGTTTTCCTAGATCTTAGTACCCAGCATCACTCTTTCGGCATGAATTTAATCGAACCAGCTAGTTATGAATCAGAGAATGCCTTACCAGACAAACGAGTCATGGATACGCTAGAGGCTATGCGATCAATATGGTCTGAAAACTGGGGGCCGAGGACTGAAGACTATGCACGTGGAGCTTTGGATACATTGTTCTACGCCAATCGTGTATTAATGAACGAGTATAATTTTAGATCATGCTGCGATAAGTTCTATGGATTCTTTTTGAGATATCAGTCAATCATTCTCAATCCTGCCCCAGATCATCTACCCTCTGATTTTATTGAAGAATTAAAAGAATTATGTACGACAGTGTGTAATAATATTCATCCTCCTGCATCAGAAATTAGCAAAGAAGCATTTAATCAGATATCGGATATTGCTTATTCTATTTTAAATACCATCAATAGAAATGGAGAATATCATAAGATATTGATAAATAAGATATATACTCTTTATAACCATATCGTTGGTTTCATTGATAACACTTCAATATCTTCTAATGCTTTTGAGGAAGCGTATCGTTCTCGCCTAATAAATCGCGGTGACGGACATTTCTATCCTCATTTGTTTACTTTACTCGATGTGCCAGGAATACTCAGTATCCCAACTTTTACCCGCACAGTTTTAGATCTACTGTCCGATGCTTCTTACTCACATTTGCGCACATGGTGGTTAAGAAATGTATTTGATTTTATCAGGGTTCATAATACACGCGCCTTACAGGAATTTGTGACGCCTATTAATACGAAAATAAATTCATTTAACGCTCTACCGCAAGCTCGTCGCGTTTTTGGGCAAACTACAAGCACTTTGCAGATTAAAAATATTATAGATAGCGGAGGCATACTTATCGTAGATTTAGCAGCCGGCATCATCGGTTCATCAACCGCGGCTCTTATTGGCGCTACTCTTATTAATTGGTTGTCATATCTCTTGTTTCATCGCCAGGAAAAACTAAACGGCAAGAAATATCCAAGAGTTTATCTTATTATTGATGAATTCCAGTCCATTCACGGCGCTAACTTAGCATTGCTTTTGAGTGAAATGAGTAAATATGGCGCTCATATTATTATGGGCACCCAATCTTTATCAAATATAGAGAATAGAAAGAACAATAGTAAATTGCCTTGGTTGGAAAACATACATACGCTTTTTGTGTTTAATTGTGGAGCAGAGGATAGCAAAGTGCTTAGTCAGGAGCTAAACGTTGCTGGAGGAGACGACTTCCAGAATCTACATCCTTCGGATATAGTAGGGTTGCCCAGATTTCATTGTTATGTGCGCGCACGTGATCTAAATGGCATCCCGCGCGTATTCTTGCTTGAAACACGCAAAGCCCCGCAAGGCGATGAAAATACTTTCAATATCATCTATCAGAATTCTATTATGCATTATATGCGCACCGCAGAAGAGGCTGATGCCATGTCGTATGCTACCTATGAACGGCACCTGCGTGCAATGCCTCAAGGTGCAGCCTATGATGTCAATAGCAAAAGAACTGTCTCAGTAGAAAACGAAGGCAAAAGCGAGACAATAGATGATCCATTCTTCTCGCATCCATCGCGTAAGTAGTATTAAAAATCAATTACATCAGTCAACACCCCCAAATAATCCTCGCCTATGAAGCATGCCTTAATTTTAAAGAAAATATAATAATAATTAAATAGCATTTTGGCTATAATTATATTTACAGAATATTATAAGCTTATAATTAAAAAGCACATTTGATTTGACCCTATTTTGGGTGTATCTAAGCACAAATGTTTGCACAGTCCAGCGGATCTTTCATATAACCAGCATGACCTTCTTAAAATGATGATTGATCGCATAAATGAAAATAAGCATATATCATTTAACATGGATGTTGATAAATTTATAGCTTTCGATAAGAAAAAGATCAAGACAATATTCGTGTTATGCGATCAATAACAGAAGAAGTATATTATTGATATGACATTAAGAACAGATATGATCCACTCATCTCTTACATTCTCCAGGAAACTACATAAGTATAGTTCAGCGTATTCTATCCTAATGTTGGCTAATGATTGTCTGCTACCAGAAGATGCTAATAGGCGTGCATCGCGCGCGAAAGCGTCTGCCCTTCCGCTTCAGGCTAGTTACGAAGAAAATCACATGTTCACATTCCTTCTCCCCGATAGTATCGCCTGCTACGTACAAAACCAACCGTATCCAGATTCGCCAATTACTCAACTATTGACTAAAGTAGTTCAGATGCTCGACATAAGCAAATAGTTAGTATTCGCATCGTCCACAGCGCATGTACCTGAGATCTTCCGTGAGCAGTGATTCGTGCTACATGTGACGAAACCCTTCAGGGCTGCCCACATTGCGAGGTTTACCGTAACGCCTCAAACAGCCGCGCATGGTTACGCTTTAAGTCAAACACACGATTGCCTTCGATCTCAATGATGGCATGATCGGGGGGATTTTAAGCGTATGCTACATCGGTCACCACGACGTGGCTGCGTTGCTCAAGCTACGCCAACACGTCTGGCAGCGCCGTGATCCTGTTGCAGTCTGTCTTCGTGTACATAACGTAATGCGCTAGAACCGGCGTCTGTCTGAGTGACATAAATGGCCTGTACAGGCCATGCATGGTTATCATCTACAAAACAACTTGGCCTGTGCGATGCTCAGCGCTACGCGCAGCATTTTGTCGTCAGCGGCAAACATCTCTTCTTCGCTCAACAGTGGCATCCCTGTTGCTTGTATTGCTGCGAGCTGGTCCCTTAAACAGCACTGGGTGCTGGCGAACGTTATGAAGACTAAGAAACGTCAAAAGGTGTCGTATGCGAGCGTGCCGTATTAATACACAAACAGCCGCCGACGCGGAGTAGAGTGGGCTTTTCAGAAGTTAGCAATGTCCAGATAACTATTAGTGCCATTGATACGGCATAATTTCTGTAGATATAATGGCATAATCTTGACATTGAAGATAGCCCTTGCTATAATAATTTGCGAGCGCGGAGCTCAAATTGGGGCAAATGGCCAATCTATCATTAGATTGGCCATTTGGCTTTTTCCTCCCCTATTACACGAGATAATCTTTTTTCTGCCATTGATCTCTTCAGTAAATAAAAAACGCCTCGTTTCTGTTTTTATAACATTAAAACCCATGTCTTTGTGCGTTATATTTATTCCTAACATGTGATAATTTTGTGGTTATATACAAAGCCAGCTCATTTCCGCATGCAGAAATAGTGTTCAAGATTTCCTCCCTGTATTTATCATTCAAATCTGTTAATATTATTGGTAGTATTTCATAAACAGCCGGAGAATTATTTACCACCATAAAAGACAATAATTGTTTCAAGAAGAAATACTCTCTTTCTTTAATATTCACTAGATCTATGGTGCCTATGTGGCTTGAAATATATTGATCAAATAAATCACTGTCTATCTTGAAAATGTTAGATAAAGTTCTCAAGTTGGTTATAATGTCAAACCTTTTTAGTATTTTAAAGACGGAGTCTAAAAGATCTTTTGTTTGGTTAATATAAACATAAGGCAGAAGCAAATCGAAAATTTTAGGTCTGTATAGAGCATAATTTCTATCTATTAATATTGCTATCCTGTTTATATTAGATTCACTTATTTTTTCTACAATATTGATATCGTAAGAAATCAAATATAATAAATTGAAGTTCATCGTTATTGCGTAATCTATCATTTTATTTATCATCATCGTATCCATAGAATACACAGTTGCCTCCATAATGCGTTTGTATGATTCTTTTTCAAAATTCTTCTTAGATAAAAGGGCTGCAGCGTCGATTTGATATCCCAATTGTCCCTTACATCTAATGAGGATATCAAAAGGGAGTCCGCGGTCTTTAGCGTAATTAATATATTCATCAAGATAATCTCTATAATTTGACATTTTTTCTGCAAACTCTTTTGTTTCTATTTCACGATCTCCTATAAACAATCCTTTACCTGGATTGATATTCCTTAAACGATAGTAGATACTACCCATAGCTAAAACTATGTTTTCCATATTATCTTTATCATCCCTTTTTTGCTCAGCAAATTCCATTAAAGCTTCATACTCATCCATTAATCCATATTCTCCGATTTGCTTTAGATAATCAGATAATTTATTTTCCCTATCTAAAGCTTTAAGATATTCTACGTTTATCGTGTTATTTCTAATATATGGGTAATTATTTAATATATAATGGCGCAAATCACAGCAAACATCTTCGTAATAGTTAATACCCCTCTGCGAGCCTGATGTAATATTATAAATATAATACAGCGCTTCTTTATCACAGTTTTTTATTTTTTGATATATCTCGTCTGCTTTTTCATTATTTGATAATGATAAGGCTATATCAGATAATTGGCTTATAATTCGGTCACCATCTCTTTTAACATGTAATAATAAATCTCGACACTCTTTTTTATCTACAAAACCTAAGCATAAAAGAGCATAACCAATTCTATTGTCGTCAACTAATAAAGTATCTCTATTATGATCGCTAACATACTTCATAAGAACGCTAATCAACTGATCGGGATATTTCAACAGCGCTTGCCTAAAAAGAGCAGGTTTGAAACAAGAATCTTGTTTGAGTATAAAATAGTCGTTGAAGTCAATGAGCGGGTCCATGATTATATTATAAACTAGGATAATGTTTCGTTAGATCCATGGGAGTGCCTAAATCCAAATATTTGCGTAGTCCCGCGTATAGCTCTAATAACCCGAATGCGCTTGCTTGAAGGGATGCCGCCGATTCCAGCATTGCACAAAGGACGCAACCGACTGCCGTAGCTCCTACACACACAGCGAAAAGCACCGCATCTGTCGGCCTAAGCGAGCGAAATTCTCTGCAAATCAGCGAGACTTGCTTCAACTGAATAGGTCTGCGACTTGCCCGGCTCAGCTAGAGACAGCCGCCATGGTAGTCCAAAGCGGCATACCCACTGAAGCCGTCAGTGCAATACTGAAATGCGCGTGGCCCTTGATCCACCACCGCTTGCAACATCGCTCTATCGCAGGATAGAGTATCTACCAGCTCATCACGCAGCGCGCGCCGGCGCTCGACCTGCGTGATGAGATCGTCGCGATTTTTACTCCCGACGAATGTGAACTGCTCTCAAGCTCGACGATCGGTTAGTCGTCGATTGGGGGGGCTGCGGGATGGGAGGCAGCCAAGGCACGTTCACCGGCGCACTTGACCCAGGTGGCTACCGATTGCATACTTGACACACAGATTGCGCCCGATGCGTCGGAAGCAGTGGCCATCTAGATACATCTTGATACATCTTGATGGCTTGGTGCAGGATTCTAAGCGGGTAGCCGATTGGGTTGGGCTGAGAGATGAAATGACGATTGCAGGCCTTGCACAGGTAGCGCTGGCTAATGCTGTGATTCTTGCCTTGTTTGACCACCGATTCGCTTGTGTATCTTTGGACGCCTCATGTATCCAATTTTATTTACTCCCAGATGAAGATACAGGCATCAACCATTATATTATACAATCAGTAAAGAGTATAAGTTAAATTAATTATTGTAAGAGGCGCGCGAGATTATTAGCGCAATATATA
>JANWVL010000018.1 GCA_025056655.1 Candidatus Methylacidiphilales bacterium | reverse complement strand
GCATCGTCGTTTTAGGGTGTCTGGATCCCATGCCGCTTTCCGCTCAGCAGCAAGTCTTCCGACTCTGGGGGACGTATTATGGGGGGGGTAATGAAGATCGGGGCAATTCCGTCGCTGTGGATCCGAACGTCGGGAGCGTCTATCTGGCGGGGATTACATCGAGCCCCTCCGGCATCGCCTCCGGCGGGCATCAGAATACTTTCGGGGGTTATTATGATGCCTTTTTCGTGAAGTTTAACGCCTCGGGGACGCGAATATGGGGGACGTATTATGGGGGGAATGGTGGTGGTGAAGAGGGCTATTCCGTCGCTGTGGATCCGAACGACGGGAGCGTCTATCTGGCGGGGGAGACGGCGAGCCCCTCCGGCATCGCCTCAGGCGGATTTCAGAATACACCTGGACCTGGCTTCTTGGCAAAGTTTAGTCCATCTGGCACGCGCCTATGGGGGACTTACTATAATGGTCCTGGGGCCGGTGTCGCTGTGGATACGAACGGCGGGAGCGTCTATCTGGCGGGGCAAACGCATACGTGGAGCACCTCCGGCATCGCCTCTGGTGGGCATCAGAATACTTTTGGGGGATCGGGAGATGCCTTTTTAGTGAAGTTTAGCGAGCTTTTTGCGGATTTATCGAATGTGCCGTCCTGTGGTGTGGTAGGGCAAACGCTGAATGTGGCTATTCCGACGCAGGCTCAAACGTCATGTTTGCCAGTGACATTTACTGGATTCAACAATGTTCCTCATGGGCTGACCTTCACTCCTGGGCCAAACACGGGGACGTTATGGGGGACTTTCACCACTCCGGGCAATTATAATTTCACTGTGACAATGCAGGATAACTGCGGGAAGACTGCTAGTTTTAGTAAACTGATTTGGGTGCCACCAGCACTTAGTTTACCGAACTACAACACGGTCTATGGAATGGTGGGACAAGCCATCAGTTATAATGCTGCAGGGATGGGATCGGGGACGTATAGTGTGAGTCCTGCGTTGCCGGCAGGATTGACGTTGAATGCTTCGACGGGGATGATCACGGGGACACCGACGACGGCGGGGGTGACGACTCATACGATTACATTAACGAACGGCTGCGCCTCGGTGAGCCAGCCGATTACGCTGAATATCATGACGAATCATTCGTGCCCGGCAACGGGGCTTTCGGCGACGGCGGTAGCGCCGACATGTAGTGGCAGCATTGTAATCAACTGGTCTGCTGGGACGGGGTGCATGACGCAGTATTTGGCGATTCGGTATCGTCCGACAGGATCGGGGACTTGGACGAACGTGCCGAATGCGTCGCGACCGATTATCACGGCGAATACCTTCACCATCGGGAGCTTGAGTGCGACGACGTATGAGGTGCAGATCCAGACGGTGCCGACGCAGGGGAGCACGCCGAACACGACAAATTGGTTTGGGTTGAATAATGTGACGGTGACAAGTTGTCCGCCCGTGGTGACAGGGCCTGGGAGTGTGACGCACTGCAATCCTGGGACGATCAGCATCACGATGGTGGGGACGAATTCGCCGACGAGCTGGGCTGTAGTGGGGAGCTTGCCGACGGGCTTAAGCTTGAATGCGGGAACGGGTGTGATCTCTGGGAATGTGGCTGCTGGGGCGTATAGCTTTACGGTGACGGCGAGTAATGGAGGGGGGACGAGTGCGCCGTTTACAGTGAACTTAACGGTGAACAGCCAGCCTTCTATCACCTCAGCGGGGTCGCTTTCGGCGACGTTGGGGCAGGCGTTTACGCATACGGTGACGACGACGGGTGCGCCGACGCCGAGTGTGACGGTAAGCGCGATCACGCCTGCGCCTGGGTTGAACATCAGCGGGGATACGATCTTGGGGACGCCGACGGCGACGGGAACGTTTACGTATCAGGCGACGGCGACGAATAGCTGTGGGACGGTGAGTCAGACGGTGACGATCACGGTGACGCATACGCCGCCACCGCCGGTGGTATTGTTGACGCAAGCGCGTTTGCGGGCGATGCATGGGAGTTTCCAGGGGGATGTGGCGCTGCCGTTGGCGGGCTCAGTTTCAGGAGTCGATCCTCGAGCGCACACGGTGGCGAGGGAGTTGGTGTTGACGTTTAACGTGGCTGTGACGAGTGTGAGTGTGGTGCAGGATGTAGGTCCTGCGATGACGCTGGGTGCGCCGGTGTATAGTGGGAGCACGGTGAGGATACCAGTGAGTGGGTTGACGAATAATGCGAAGTATCGGGTGAAGGTGGTGAGTGTGAATGGGCAGGCGGTGACGGGGAATGATAAGGTGAACTGGCGGATCATCCGAGGGGATGTGAATGGGAATGGGACGGTGAATGCGGTGGATAGCGCGCAGGCGACGGCGAATGTGGGCCAGGCGATAACGAATGCGACGTTTCGGTCGGATGTGAATGCGGATGGGAACATTACGAGTTTGGACGTGACGCAGGTGATGAGCAACAACGGGGCATTTGTGGCGCCGTGATAGGGCTGGAGGAGAAAAAAAGAAAGAACATGGACAAATCCTAACAACAGGATTTCCTCAGATATGGGGGGCAAGGCCAAGAAGGAAGAGGAAAACCAGAACCATAATACATAATACAGGAAGACCCCCTCTGCGGAGAGCGCCTCTGTAAATCTCCGTAGGGGGTGGAAGAACATTTATGAGGGGAATGAAATGAAGGAGAGGGGAATGGAGGGAGCACGGGATGGCAAGGGGGATAGCAGGGGGCGTGGAAGCTCGGATATAAGATCCATTACAGCCAGCCTTCTGAGTCATAAGGGACCTCTGCCAGCCCTGTTTAAGTCATACTGGAGGAAGGATTTCTAGATCCGCCAATACTTGTTGAGATTGCTCGCTGAGCTTTGAAAGACGTGAGGGGAGGAGTGGAATGACTATAAAAGGAGTCGGGCAGGCTACCAGCCTGCTATTCTGTTGCTTTTGTGGAGCGCGGGGCAAGCGCCAGCGCGACCCCGCTTTGAGGGTTTTCTTAAAGCAGCGGTGAGGCGCTAGCGCTTTTTACCGCAGTCCAAAAGGGAAAGCGGTGAGGCACTACGCTTCTCACTGCAGTTCGGGAAAGTTGGGTAGGCTTCTCGCCACTGTCTAAAAGGGGGAAGAGGTGTTGTGTGTTTTCTCGCCTTATTTTTACTTGCCTTGAGTTTGTTCTGTAAAATTGATGAGGTGTGTAGCGGAGGCCAGTAAACAGGTT
>JANWVL010000017.1 GCA_025056655.1 Candidatus Methylacidiphilales bacterium | reverse complement strand
AGTCTTTTGTATATAGATTTATAGAGCTTGCAGCAGGTGACGGTGGCCGGGATGTAGGCTGAGAGCACCGGAAATGGATTGGAACGGTTCTTGCCGATGAGCAAAATCTTATTTTATAATTTTCATGTAAAGCATGGGGATGGGGAAAGTTATCAAATCTTAAGAACCGTGCTTGAGATCGAGTTACGAGAGGATCATGCGCGAGCCGCATGAAAAGCGGCGTGGAAGGATAAGAAAAGAGACCATTACCGATTCCTTCTCTCGATGGCTTTGGAATGATCAATGTCGTCAGCGCTGGAGGCGTTGGCGAATTTGAATTAGAGGGCGGAGGTCAGTAGGAGGAGCGGGTTTTTTGGGAAGAGTCTCACGGCGCATTTTGAGTATAAGGGCGATGAGGCTAGATTTTGGACGACATTTTAAAGCGGACACAAGAAGTGGGTTACCATCACGAGAAAAAGAAGTGGGCTCGGCAGGGGAAATAAATGTGAGTATGATTGAAAGGGAAGGAATTGGAGTATGATAAACAAAAAAGTGATAAGGGTATGATCTTTATAATTTGTTTAGGTGTATTAATACCACACTTAATATTTCTAGAATGCCAATTCAAGCACATTCTTAAATTTATTTCCACCGCTCTCTCACTCCCCATCAAGGCTATTCTATAATATATAAGAAACAACATGTTGTTCTAAAATAATTTCTATAACAATATATAATTAAACAATCCAGCCTAATTCCACATTTCGCTTAATCTCTTCCTTATCCTGATAGATAATCTTTATGTTCTTATTCCAACCTAGCATTTTCAGTCAAAATCTAATGCCAAGCTATGGCTTAGGCCATCAATAAACCTAGTAATTTGCATTATTAAAAATGTTTATAGACTATAGCTAGGTCTTCTCCATTTTGATGGAATATTCTAGGTGAATGGTCAAAAAGGGATAAATGCGGTTTAGATGATTAACATAGACATAATTCAGATTGGGGAGTTCGCACAGGATCGAGGAAATTTGTGATTTTGAGATAAAATATAAGCTTGTGGAAAATGGCTCTTAACGAGCTAAGCACGCCTCTCATGAAAGCCTTGATCAAACAAAAAATGTTTCATTTCTTTCTAGTAGCATTACTCACAGTAAGTTTAACCGGGTGCATTTCAATGAGCATCGGCAGGAAAGATCGATATACTTTAAAGGGGATCTATGTGCAAATACCAGGGAAGGTCCGCTGGCTCAGTTTTAGGGTCGAATACAATCGGATTGAACAATCTGATGACTTTTGCGAAGTTTGGTGTATTACGTTATGCCTTAGCTGCTAGCTACCCAGCGGCAGCCGATGCCCCTGGAGCAAGGAAATTAGCAGCTAAGCCAAAAGTCGGCAACTTGAACTTGAAACATTACTTGTCTGAATCTTTGAGGGAGGTGTTTGATCGTGAAGCAGCCCAAAATAAAATTGGCAGCAATTATGCTGCATGCGAGGTGAGGGTAGAAAATCATGGCACTCGCAAGCAATTTAGCGCACTCAGTGGAAGTCAAGATACGTTGTTTGCTTCGTTTATTTTGTTTTTATACAAGATACTTTCTTGGAATAGAGGATTTTAGCGGCTAACCCATTCTCGCACGTTGAGTTGTATTCTACCAATACTTTGGACTCATTTCTCGCAAATCCATCGCTATAGTCCATACATCGGCGAAGTCTGCTACTGAGCAATTTAGGAAACAGATCTTTCAGTAATTTTTGACTTCACACTCCCAAATCAGTCTTGTGTGAGTTTGCAGGTGTTGTTGGTTTCTATATATATAAGGGTTAATTTGTGTGGGTGGCGTGAAAAAGTAAAGATTTACATGAGGAATGATTTAGTGTTGAGAGTAGGGCTTTGAATATATCTTGAATCCTTTCATGACGGCTGGCTGTAAGGTATAATTATATTGATTTATAAAATCTTGGATTATTTGGTTAGGATCGAACACATCAGGTTTTGAAAGGAAAATAAAGTCAGGTTTACCAGTTTTAGCAATTATAGACTTGAGCTGATCCAGATTTTGTATATTATAGATTGGGTGAATATTTGCATATGTGTGAATTTCATAGTAGTCGATTGCTAATGGTGAAGCTACCCACCAGATTGTTTTAGACAAATCTCCGGCATAATCCGATGCCAAGATGGCAGAGTTTTTGTAATCTTCTTTCTGATGTCGAGCATCGAAGCGCAACTCAAATGAGGAATAAACTAAAGCTACTACAAACAAGAAGATAGATATTGAAAATTTCTTTTTTATATATTGGTAATATTTGTGGACGAATAGTCCAGTTAAATAGATAAACGGAGGAAATGAGATTGCAAGGTGTCTTCCCCAAAAAGGCCAGGATACGAGATAGGCAGCTATTCCGAGAGTTACGCAGGGGAGAGACAGATATAGAATTAGGTGCAAATATTTTCTAAAAGCCAAGAATATTGAATGATTTTTTATTTCGGTGGTTATAACTTTACAAAAGACCCGGAGAATGATTAACAGATAACAGAAAATTGGAACAAAGTAGTGGAGGGAATGCTGAACGGCGGTGAACAGTCCAGATCTCATGTATTGCCTGAGTTCATCTCTGGCAGGGCCAAAGCCTTGTAGTCCGATGAATTCGTAAATAGCGAAGAGGTAATTGTAAAAATTTACAGGCCAGAGTCTTGCACCTCCTTGATGACCAGTAGCGAAGGAGTAGAGGTAGATTAAAGACGATGGCGCTAGAGCTAAAATCAGATATGTTAGAGAAAAAAGCGTTTGTTTTCGCTGTGCTCTATTTTTTATATTTTTAGAAAATATTATTAGCCAGCCTACGGCTATTGGAAAGAAAGCTAGGAGGCTTGTAAGTGATAGCAGTGTGGTTGAGATATATAGATAAAATTGGGCTTTTTTTCTATAATGATCATCCCACCAGTCTATGAATAAAGTTAACCACCATGCTCCAAGGGCAATTTGTAGAGCGTAAGGCCGGCTTTCGTTTATGTAATACCATACAAAGGGATGCAATGCATATAGATAGGGGAGCCAATATAATGATTTTCGTTGTGATAGCCGAATGATAGGGATGAGCGAGAGAATAATCCACAGTGCATTAGGAAACCTTAGGCTTAACTCGCTGTGACCAAAGAGCTGGCTCCAGAGCCAGGAGATGAAAAGGTTGAGGGGCTTTTGTATATCTGCATATGGACTGCTAATGAGAAAATTATAGAAATCTGAAAATGTTTTTTGCTTGGCAGCGATGCCAGTGTAGAGTTCATCAATCCAGAGGCTTTGACTGCTTGGGGCGAACAAAAGTAGGATAGATAGGGTTAGGAATGTGGGGATAGGGTTTTTGAGTTTGGTGTGGAAGGGAGCCATTTCTGAGTTTCTGGCTTCTAGGGAATTAGAAAAGGATTTTGTTTCCTTTCGATTTCGATCAGTGTTGTGGGGCCGTGGCCTGGGAGGACGCGGGTGGAGTCTGGGAGGGTGAGGAGGTGTTGGCGGATGCCGTTGAGGAGGTGGTGTTGGTTTCCGCCGGGGAGGTCCCATCGGCCGATTGAGCCGGCGAATAGGATGTCGCCTGCGAAGAGGAGTTGGTGTTCGGGGAGGTAAAATGCGA